>NZ_JBHVEG010000264.1:0-5843 GCF_042802395.1 Promicromonospora sp. NPDC057488 | reverse complement strand
GTCCATCAACCGACCGGTCTCGACGCAAGGGACCGATCTCGAAGCGCGGCCCCAGCCAGGGGCCAGCGCAACCCGGGTGAAACGGACGTTTCGATCAGGTCACCTCCTGGGAACGCCGTTGAAACGCAGCAGTGCGAGCATCGAAGGATGACGAGCCCGCGCGAGACGTCCGCCCCTTCGTCCCGGGCCGTACCCGGCCCCGAGGACGCCGCCTGGCTCGCCCGCGCCGTCGAGGTCGCGTCCCGGAACGTGGCCGACGGCGGTGGCCCCTTCGGGGCCGTCGTCGTGCGCGGAGGCACCGAGATCGCGGCCGCCGGCAACCGCGTGACCCGGGACCTCGACCCCACGGCCCACGCCGAGGTGGTCGCGATCCGGGCGGCCTGCCAGGCGCTGGGCACGTTCTCGCTGGCCGGGACCACGCTGTACGCCTCGTGCGAGCCCTGCCCGCTGTGCCTCTCGGCAGCGCTCTGGGCCCGGGTGGACCGCGTCGTCTTCGCCGCGGACCGGCACGACGCCGAACGCGCCGGCTTCGACGACCGCGAGTTCTACGAGCTGCTCGACCGGGACCGGTCGACGTGGCCCAACCCCGTCGTCGAGCACCGGATCGAGCGGGCCGGCGAGCCGTTCGAGGCCTGGCGCGAGCACACCGCGCGCATCCCCTACTGACCCGCGGCAGGGGGATCCCCGGAGCAGACCTCGTCCGGTACGTTTTACGGCGGTGCACCCGGCCGACGCCGGGCAGGACGGAGCAGACCATGGATGCCAGGAACAGCACGACGACGGTCGGGATCGTGCTCGCGGCCGGCGCGGGCAGCCGGTTCGGCATGCCCAAGGCGCTGGCCCGCACCGACGGCGGCACGCCCTGGCTCGAGCTCGCCTGCCAGGCGCTGGTCGACGGCGGCTGCGCGGACGTCGTCGTCGTGCTCGGGGCGCGGTCCGACGAGGCCGAGGGCCTCGCGCGCGCCGGCGCCACGTCCGTCGTCGCCGACCAGTGGGACACCGGGCTCGCGGCGTCGCTGCGCACCGGCCTCGCCTCGGCGCAGGAGACCGGCGCGGACGCCGCCGTCGTCTCCCTGGTGGACCTGCCCGGCCTGCGGCCCGACGCCGTCCGCCGGGTGCTGGAGCCGTTCGGCGAGCCGGACACCGCACGCGGCGCCCTCGCCCGCGCCACCTACGACGGCCGCCCCGGGCACCCCGTGCTGCTGGGCCGCGCCCACTGGGAGCCGCTCGCCGGCTCGGTCCGCGGGGACAGCGGCGCCGGGCTGTACCTGCGCACGCACGGCGCCGTCGGCATCGACTGCACCGACCTCGGTGGCGGGGACGACGTCGACCGCTGGTGATTCACCCCCCTGGTAGGGACACCCCCACCACCCGATCCGGGTGATCCCTGAGGTTTCCCCCGGTCCTGCCCGAATCCTGTCGCCGTGACCGGGTCGGCTACGTAGTCTCGGAATCGTGGAGGCCACGGAACTCGCCCGCCTGCAGTTCGCGCTGCTGGCCGCTGTGCACTTCCTCTTCGTGCTGCTCACGCTCGGGCTCGGCCCTGTGGTGGCGATCTTCAACACGCGCTGGGCCCGCGCCTCGGGCGACCGCGCCGTCGTGCTGGGGAACGCGACCCGGTTCTGGGGCCAGATCTACCTGGTGAACTACGCGCTCGGCATCGCGGCCGGGATCGTGCTGGAGCTGCAGTTCGGCCTGCACTTCCCTGGCCTGCTCGACGTCGCCGGCGAGGTCTTCGGGGCGCCGCTCGCAGTGGAGACCCTCGCGGCGTTCTTCCTGGAGTCCACGCTGCTCGGTCTGTGGGTGTTCGGCTGGCACCTGTTCCCGCGCGGGCTGCACGCCGCCATCTTCTGGGCCGTGGTGCTCACCGGGTACGCCTCCGCCTTCGCCGTGATGGTGGCCAACGGGTTCCTGCGCAACCCCGTGGGGTACGTGCTGGAGGGCCCGCCCGACGCCTCGGTCGCCCGCATCACCGACATCGGCGCGCTGGTCGCCAACCCGGCAGCGCTCGTGTCGGGCCTGCACGTCGTCGGCGCCTGCCTGATGGCCGGCGGGTTCGTGCTCGTGGGCGTCTCCGCGTGGCACCTGCGGCGCGTGGGTGGCGGCGAGCGTCTGCCGGTGAGCCCCGACGAGGACCTCTGGCGCCGCTCCATGCGCGCCGGGATCTGGACGGGTCTGGCGGGCGTGCTGTTCGTGCAGGCGTTCGGGTACGCCCAGTTCGGCTACATCGAGGGGGGCTTCGGCCAGGACGCCGCGGTCGGCGTGCTGCTCGAGATCATGATGCGGTCGGCGGACCTGGTGTTCCTCGGCGCCCTGGTGCTCCCGCTGCTGCTCATCGGGGGGGCCCTGTTCCGGATGCGCGGCCGCCGCACCCTCTACGCGGTGCTCACGGCCCTGCTGCCGCTGCCGTTCCTCGTCGGGATCGCTGGCTGGCTGGTGCGGGAGCTGGGGCGGCAGCCGTGGGTGATCCAGGGCGTGCTCCGGGTCGACCAGGTCACCTCCGACCAGTCCGCGCGCGCCGTCCTGGCCTCGCTGGTGCTGCTGGTGGGCCTCATGGTGACGCTCGCCGTCCTCGACTGGTGGGTCCTGACGCGGCTGGCCCGCGCCGGGACCGACCGCCTCGTGCTCGGGGCCGCCCCGGCCGACGTCCTGCGGGACGACGGCGCGGACGACGTCGTGCTGCTCCGCTTCGGGCCCTCGCAGGAGAGCCGATGAGCGCGTCGGCCTGGGCGGTGCTGCTGACCGTCCTGCTGACGGGGTGGGTGGTGCTCGACGGCGCCGTCCAGGGCGCGGGCGCCACCCTGCTGCAGGAGCACGGCCAGGACGGCAAGGAACGACGGCGGGAGCCGGCCGAGCGCCGGCTGGTGCTGGGCGCGGTCGGCCCGCTGCTGCTGCCGGGGGAGGTGTGGCTCGTGGCGGCACTCGGCGTGCTGATCGGCGTGTTCCCGCACGCCGAGGCCGACCTGCTCGCGGCCGGGTACCCCGTGGCGATCACGCTGGTGGGCTCCTGGGCGCTGCGGGACGCCGCGATCTGGCTGCGCAGCCGCCGTCCGGGCAACGTGTGGCGGGACGTGTGGGACGTGGTGCTCGTGGTCGCCAGCATCGCGCTGGCCGGGAGCTGGGGCGCGCTGCTCGGCGTGGCCTGGGGGAGCGGCCTGGCCGCGCTGGCCCTCGGCATCGCCGCCGTGGTCGTCACGCGCCTGCACGGGGACGCCCTGGTCGCGTGGCGGCTGCGCCGCACCGGTCCGCTGCCGGTGGTCGTCACCTCGGTCATGATCGCCGCCCCCGTCGTCGGCACGGCGCTCGCGGCCTGGCCGCGGCTGGTCGGGGGCGCGGTCTCCGAGCCCACCATGGCGGCGCTCGGCATCGTCGCGCTGGTGGTGCTGCCCGTGGTCCTCGCACTGCAGGTCGCGGCCTGGTGGCTCGTCTCCCGGCCCCTGGACAGCCGGGACACGCTGTTCTTCTGACCCCCGGAACTTAGATCTCGAAACGGACGTATCGCCCCAGCGCACGACGAGATGCCGGTAAAGTCCTACCTACCATGACCATGAAGAACCGCATCGTCTGCGCGCTGCTCGGCGCCCTGGCGTTCGCCATCGCGACCCTGCTCCTGCTGTGGCTCCCCGAAGCCCTCGTGGGCATCCTCGGGACCGGCGGGGTGCTGCTGTTCCTGGCCGCCCTGGTGCTGCCGACCAACACCCGGCAGCCGCCGGTGCACAGCCTCGCGATCCTCGACAAGGGGTACCTGACGCCCGTCGAGATCCACCAGATCCTCGGCATCTGGCTGCCGTCGGGCAGCTCGGCCCTCGACGCGCGCGACGCGCAGTGGACGGTTGCCCGGCACGTCGCCAAGTGGCGCGCCGACCACGTGGTCAACGTGATGGACTTCCACGGCGTGGTCGCCGAGCGCCGGTTGGACATGCTCTCGGTGGTGCAGTGGGTCGGCATCCAGCTCCTGCCCGCGTTCCTGGGCCTGATCTTCCTGATCCCCACCCTCGCGCTGAGCGGGTTCGACAAGATCACCATCAACTTCCTGCAGACCCTCCTGCTCTTCGTGGTCTGGGGCGGCGTCGCGCTGCTGGCGCGCTGGATCCTGGAGAAGCACGTGATCCACCGGTTCGTGTGGGAGCCGGAGCTGACGGCGGACGGGACGCGGTTCGTCGAGCGGTGAGGTCTCGACAGGCTCGACCCGCGGGTGTGCTGGAGTGTCGGTGACTGGGGGCAGAATGGCTCTGTGCCCCTGTACCGAGACGACGCGATCGTGCTGCGTACCCAGAAGCTGGGCGAGGCGGACCGCATCGTCACGTTCCTGACGCGCGAGCACGGCAAGGTGCGCGGCGTGGGCAAGGGCGTGCGGCGCACGTCGTCCAAGTTCGGGGCGCGGCTGGAGCCGTTCATGGCCGTCGACGTGCAGCTGCACACCGGCCGCAACCCGCGGCCGGGCATGGGCCTCGACACGGTGACGCAGGTCGAGACCATCGGCGCCTACGCCCGCGCGATCAGCGAGGACTACGGCCTGTACACGTCCGGCACCGTGATGCTGGAGGCCGCCGACCGGCTGGTCGCGCAGGAGCAGGAGCCGGCGGTGCAGCAGTACTGGCTGCTGGCCGGGGGCCTGCGGGCCCTGTCGGAGCGGCACCACGACGCCGGCCTGGTGCTCGACTCGTACCTGCTGCGGGCGCTCGCGGTGGCGGGCTGGGCGCCGTCGTTCGAGGACTGCGCGCGCTGCGGCGAGCCCGGCCCGCACCACTCGTTCAACGTGGCGCAGGGCGGCGCCGTCTGCCCGCGCTGCCGGCCGCCGGGCTCCACCGCGCCCGCGCCCGAGACCTTCGCCCTGCTGTCCTCGCTGCTCGCGGGCGACTGGGTGACCGCCGACGCGTCCGACGCGCGGCACCGCAAGGAGGCGAGCGGCCTCGTCGCCGCCTACGGCCAGTACTACCTGGAGAGAACGTTGCGATCGTTGAAGATGGTGGAGCGCTGATGGCCCGGAACACCCGCCGGGACCTGGTCAAGCCGTTCCCGCACCCGTCCGGCGAGCAGGCTCCGCGCATTCCCAAGGAGTTCCTGCCGCGCCACGTCGCCGTCGTCATGGACGGCAACGGGCGCTGGGCCAACGCGCGCGGCCTGCCGCGCATCGAGGGGCACCGGGCGGGCGAGAACTCCCTGCTCGACGTCGTCGCGGGCGCCGTCGACGTGGGTGTCGAGTACGTCTCCGCCTACGCGTTCAGCACCGAGAACTGGAAGCGCTCGCCCGAGGAGGTGCGCTTCCTGATGAACTTCACGCACGAGGTGATGAAGCGCCAGTGCGACGTCATGGCGTCGTGGGGCGTGCGGATCCGGTGGGCCGGACGCCGTCCGAAGCTGTGGAAGTCCGTGATCGAGGTGCTCCAGGAGGCCGAGGAGCGCACCAAGGACAACGACCTCTGCACGCTGACGATGTGCGTCAACTACGGCAGCCGGGCCGAGCTGGCCGACGCCGCCGCGGCCATGGCCCGGGACGCCGCCGCGGGCAAGCTGGACCCGAAGCGCATCACCGAGAAGACGGTGCAGAAGTACCTGTACCTGCCCGACGTGCCCGACGTCGACCTGTTCCTGCGGTCCTCGGGCGAGCAGCGCACGTCGAACTTCATGCTGTGGCAGGCGGCGTACGCCGAGATGGTGTTCCTCGACGAGCCGTGGCCCGACGTCGACCGGCGGCACCTGTGGCACGCGGTCGAGGAGTACGCGAAGCGCGACAGGCGCTACGGCGGGGCGCTGGACAAGCCCACCGCGAAGTAGCGAGAACCCCCGCCGGTCGAGCTGCTCCGCTGGTCGAGCTTGTCGAGACCTACCAGGTCTCGACA
>NZ_JBHVEG010000263.1:0-5900 GCF_042802395.1 Promicromonospora sp. NPDC057488 | reverse complement strand
CCAAGGCTCAAAGCGGAGAAACTTAGGCCTCGAAGGAGGTGGCGGAGGACGGCGGACGCCCGCCGGGGCGGCGGCTTCACATTCCGGACTTTTTCGGTCTACGGAGGTTCGGTACCGTCCGCCCATGGTCCTGACCGACGACGCCCGGCCCGGCCTGGTCGCCGGGACCGCCACGGCCGCAGCCTCGACACCGGCAGCCGGTCCGACGACGCTGGGCGCCCCGACGGCGACGGGCCGGCCGACCGCGACGGGCGCCCCGTCCCCGACCGGTCCCGGCCTCCGGATCCCCGGGCTCGACGGGCTGCGGGCGGTCGCGGTGCTCGCCGTCGTGGCGTTCCACCTGGCGCCCGCGTGGGTGCCGGGCGGGTTCCTGGGCGTGGACGTGTTCTTCGTGGTCAGCGGGTTCCTCATCACCACGCTCCTGCTGCGGGAGGTCGCGGGCACCAGCTGGATCCGGCTGCCGCGGTTCTGGGTGCGCCGGGCCCGCCGGCTGCTGCCCGCCCTCGCCCTGGTGCTGGTCGCGAGCATCCCGGTGGCGCGGCTCGTCGAGCCCGACCTGACGGTCGGCATCGGGCGGCAGCTCCTGGGCGCGGTCACGTTCAGCACCAATTGGGTGGAGATCTCCGCGGGCAGCGACTACTTCGACGAGTCCAAGCCGGAGCTGCTGCGCATCCTGTGGTCGCTGGCGATCGAGGAGCAGTTCTACCTGGCGTGGCCGGTGCTGCTCGTCGTGCTGCTGATCGCGGTGCGCTCGGCGGCCTGGCGGGTGCGCCTCGTCGTGGCGGGCGCCCTCGTGTCGGCGGCAGCGATGGCGCTCCTGTTCATGCCGGCGTACGGCGAGGGCGTGGACCCGACCCGCGTCTACTACGGGACCGACACCCACGCGTTCGGCCTGCTCCTGGGCGCGGCCGTGACGCTGCGCTGGGCCAAGGCGGGGCCCGCGCTGCGGGGCGGGCGCGCCCACCTGCTCCCGCCGCTCGCGCTGGCGGGCCTGGTCGTGCTGTTCCTGGTGCTGCGCGGCGACTCGCCGCTCACCTACCCGCTCGGGCTGCTGGCCGCGTCGCTGCTGGCCCTCGTGCTGGTGCTGGCGTGCGACGCCGCCCGCACCGAGCCCACGTGGTTCGTCACCGCGCTGGAGGCGCCGCCGCTGCGCTGGGTGGGGGAGCGGTCGTACGGGATCTACCTGTGGCACTGGCCGGTCGCCTGCATCGTGTCGGCGGCGGTGGGCGCGCAGCCCGGCACTGTCTGGTGGGGCGTCGGCACCGGCCTCACGGTGCTGCTGACCGTGGTGCTCGCGGCGGCGTCGTACCGGTGGGTGGAGATGCCGGTGCGGCGGCTCGGCTTCCGCGGCGCGGGCCAGGCGCTGGTCGCGGCGGTGCGCACCTCCGCCGTCGTACCGAAGGGGGCGGTGGTGGTCGCGGTGCTCGCCCTGGTCGGCACCGGGGCCGCCCTCACCTCCGCCCCGGACCGGACGGCGACCGAGCTCGCCATCGCCGCGGGCGTCCAGGCCGGGCGGGACGCCGCAGGAACGCACGCCGCCGCCACCAACACCGAGGCCGCCACCACCGAGGCCGCAGCCGCCACCCCCGACCGCCCCGGCGACCACGCCCCGACGTCCCGCACCGCCCGCCCGGCCCCGGAGCGCCAGCCCTTCGGCGCGCAAGAGGGCGCCCAGGTCTCCGCCTTCGGTGACTCCGTGCTGGCGGCGGCCACCCCCGCGATCCTCGCGCGCTACCCGCGGGCCCAGGTGCGGGGCGTGGTCAGCACCGACTGGCTCGACGCCGAGCGCATGGTCGAGGTCGCGAAGCGCGAGGGCCGGCTGCGCGAGACGGTGCTGCTCAACTTCGGCACCAACTCGGGCTTCCAGCTCGACGGCTCGGCCGACGCCGCCCGGCACGTGCTCGACCTGATCGGCCCGGACCGCCGGGTGGTGCTCGTCAACAGCGTGGGGATCAGCTACTGGGTACCGGACGCCAACAAGACGCTCGACAAGATCGCCGCGGGCCGCGCGAACGTCGCGGTCGCCGACTGGCACGCCCTCGTGGACCGGCACCCCGGCCTGCTGCACGCCGACGCCACGCACCCGAACCTCGACGGCGTCGAGGCCTACACCGACCTGGTCGAGGAGTCGTTCGCCACGCTGGACTGACGCCGGACCGCCCCGATCCGACGCCGGGATGACACGGCTTGGCGCACCCCGCCCGGTTTAGGCCACTATGTGTCGCCATGAGGATCCTGGTCTCCGCGGGTCGCCTGTTCGTGGCGCACTGGCCCGCGCTCCTGACGCTCGGCCTGCTCGGCGTCGCCGTCCGTAACGGCGCGATGTGGGGTGCGGTCGAGCTGAGCCAGTGGAACTCGTTCGTGGCGCAGCTCCTGCTGATCCTGAGCCCGGTCGGGTACCTGGTGCCCGTCGTCGGGATGCTGTGGGTGTGCCGGAACAGCCTGCCCAGCCTGGGCGGCAACGACCTCGGCCGCCGCGACCGGGCGGCGCAGGCGGCGATCCCCGGCATGCTGCCCACCCGGCGCGCCCCGCTCATGCCGTCGGAGGGCCGCGAGCGGCGCCTCATCGACATCGCGCTGTCCGTGCTGGTGCCGTTCCTCGTGGTCTACGAGGTCGAGGGCCTCATGGACGCCGACCACATGCGGTTCACCAACGAGGCCGCGGCCGACGAGCTGTTCAACGACACCTTCAGCGTCCAGGGCGTCGACTTCGCGGCCCGGGTCGGCGTCTGGTCCGGCTGGACGCTCGTGGCCATCGTGGCCGGCGCGTTCGTGCTGCGCTGGCTGCTCGGGCGGCTCGAGGGCAAGCTGCACTTCGTCGGCCTCGCAATGCTGGGCGGCTGCCTCGAGATCTACTGGACCAACCAGGTCGCCGGCCAGATCGAGAGCATCGAGGACGGCCTCTGGACCCTCGCGGAGGAGCGACAGCTCGTCGCCGCCGCCGTCGGCACCGTGGGCGCCGCGCAGGAGAGCGTCGGCGATACCGGGAACGACGCCGCGGCCTTCGTCGCCGACGGCTTCGTCACGGTCCTGGAGTCGCTCGACGTCGTCCTCGTCGCCCCGCTGGCCTGGCTCGCCATCGGCGCCGTCGTGCTGGGGCACAAGCTGATGGAGCCGCCGTCGGACGAGCACCGCTGGCTCGACCGCATGACCTGGATCCCGGCCGGGCTCCGCTCGCTCCTGGAGTCGCTCACCGAGGACCTGCGGGCCCGCTTCTCCGCCCTGTGGAACGGCCTGAAGATGATCGTGCACGGCGGCCTCGGCCCCATGCTCGTCTTCTGCCTGGGCTACCTCGTGGTGATGCGGGCCCCGTACGTCATCGGCTGGCTGGTGCGGGCCGTGACGGGACCCGTCGAGACGAACGCATGGATCGCGTTCAGCCCCTACGAGGCCGCCGCGGGCCTCGCGATCGCCCTGGCGCTCGCCGCCGCGCTCATCGCGGCGACCGTCGAGGTGCTGGTCGAGCGTGGTCTCGCCGTCCGCGAGCTCGACGACGACGCGACGCCCGTCGCCGGGAACCGCGTCGTCGCGCGCCCCGCGTAGGCGGCGGCTCCGCGACCAGGCCGGCCGCCGCTACGGCAGCTCGACCGTGAGGTAGTCCGGGCCCCCGAACGACAGCCGCACCTGCTCGATCGTCGCGTCCGGATCGACCAGCACGAACGAGCTCACGTCCCACTCGGGCTGCTCGCTCACGAACCCGTCGGTGCCCTCGGGCAGGCACCGGTTGGAGTTGCCCAGCACGTCCGGCGACGCCTCCCCGTAGCGGGTGCCCTCGTCGGACACGAGCGCGATCGAGCACAGCGACAGGTCGGTCTTCAGCTCGGCCGCGAGGTGCAGCTGCACCTCGTACGCGACCGACCCCTCGGGGATCTCCACCGGCATGCCGTACTCGGGCGCCGGCAGCTCGTCCACCCGCTCGACGCCCGTCACCGTCGCGTCCAGCTCGCGCAGCACGTAGGTGTTCGCCCGCTCCGGCACGTCGAAGCCCATGTCGAGGTACTCGCTCGCCAGGTGCGCGGGCTCGCCGAGGGCGACGCGCTGGGACTCGTAGTGCACGCCGGCCGGCCACCAGAACGCCCACACCCGGAACGACGACGCCCCCGTGGCCACCACGACCGCGATCGGCAGCAGCACCAGCCAGACGGCGTTGCGCCGCCACCAGCCCCTGGGCCGCCCGGCCGCCGGGACGTCGGGCGGCACGGAACCGGGCAGTAGACCGGGCCGCAGGCTCGGGGCGCCGCCCGGCTGCAGGCTCGGGTACGGGTCCTGACCGGGGCCCGGCACCGCCGGGGTCACCAGCGTCGTCATTCCTCACTACCTTCCGCGCGTGCCGTGGCGTAGCCCGGCGACTCCGTCGTCACGGTGTCGGTCGCCTCCCAGAGCTGCTTCGCGTCCTTGGCGGAGATGCCCAGGTCGACCACCCCGGCGGCGTCCCGCCGCTGGCCCGCGTGCTCCTCGGTCTGCCCGCCGCGCGCCAGGCGTACCGTCGCGCCCGCGAGCGCGTCGCGCGGCACGTCGAAGCAGTACGTGACGTGCCAGGCGTAACCCGGCTGGGATTTGGCCGACGTCGAGCAGCCGGCCTGGTCGGTGGGCCAGAAGGTCCGGCCCTCGGCGTCGGTGATCTCGGCGCCCACGTAGCTCGTCGCGCCCTGCGTGGCCCGCCAGGTCGCGTCGACCACCACGAACGTGCCGCCCGCCTGCGCGGCCTCCGAGAAACTCTCCAGGGTGTCGGCCACGCGGACCTCGGTCACCGTGAGCTCGGCGTAGGTCAGGTCGAGCGTCTCGCCGACGGCGCCCTCGACGACGAACGGCTTCTCCACGACCGTCTCCTGGGGCACCGTGGTGACGAGCGCGCAGCCCACGACCACGCCGCCGACGGCGAGCAGCGAGCCCTTCCACGTGATCCGGCGGCGTCCGTGCCTCACTGCTGGTCCTCCTGGGCGCCGGTCCGGTCCGTGTTGTCCTTGAGCGGGACGTCGCCCTGGAACGCGACGTCGCCGGGCAGCCAGTACCCGTTGTCCAGGGTCAGCCGGCTCTCGTCGATCCAGTTCAGCCCCACGACCTCGACCGGGATCTCGTCGCCCGTGAACTCGTCGCTCTGCTCCCAGATCAGCGCGACCTGGTAGGTGACGCCCGGGTTGAAGATGCGGATGTTCGTCGCGTCCGCGACGTTCACGATGGTCGCGGACGGCAGCTCGGGCTCCTCCTCGGCCTCGGGCGACGACGAGGGTGACGCGCTCGCGGACGGCTCGGCGGACGGCTCGGTGGACGGCTCGGCGGACGGCTCGGTGCCGGTGCCTGTGCCGGTGTCGAGATCCGTGTCCAGGCCGGCCAGCGGGTCCCGGGCCACGACGCCGACACCCCGCGGCGCGGGGATCGCGCTGCCCAGCGTGCTGCTGTACTCGGGGACGTCGCTGGTGTTGGTCACGTCCGCGACCACGGCGAGCATGTGGTTGCCCGGCGCGGGCGTGAGGTAGCCGAGGTCGCCGGTCTTCACGGTGCGCACGACGGTCAGGTCGAACGGGCCCACCTCGATCGCGGTGCCCGCCACGACCGGGTCGGCCTGCGCCTCCACCTTGCTCCACGCCCCGAACGGGGTGAGGGCCACGAGCGCGGCGGCGACACCGGCGCCGACACGCTGCACCGTCGACATGTCGTAGGCGACGGCCGAGACGACGCTGCGGCCGACCCGGAACGCGATGTCGGGGCCGCCGTTGCGGGCATGCTTCATGGCGCACGATCGTAGCGGTGCATCCCGGACCAACCGGTCGAAAGTCCACGGGCCCGAGAACGGCCCCTGGCGGGTCCTCGCGGGTCGAGCTTGTCGAGACCCAGGTCTCGACAAGCGCGCCCACCGGCGGGGTGAGCGCAGGCCGCACGCTCACGTCAGCGGCTGCGCC
>NZ_JBHVEG010000262.1:0-5907 GCF_042802395.1 Promicromonospora sp. NPDC057488 | reverse complement strand
AGCTTGTCGAGACCTCACCAGGTCTCGACAAGCTCGACCGACGGGAGGCCCGCGGGAAGTGATGCCGGCCCGATACGGCCCACCGCTCACGAACCGCCGGCCGGGCCCTCGTCGACCAGCGCCGCCAGCGCCGGCCGGAGCACCGCGACCAGGCGCTCCTCGCGTACGTCGCGCAGCCCCTCCGTGCCGATCACGGTCCGCATCAGCCACGTGCCCGCGAGCATCGCGAGGACCAGCTCCGCGCGGGCGTCGCGGTCGGCGCCGTCGAGCTGGTCGGTCAGCCGCGCACCCACGTGGGTCTCGATGCCGCGCCGGATGATCGGCCCCGCCACCGGGTCGGACGCCGAGCGCAGCATCAGCAGGAACGGGTCCAGCACGTCGGAGCCCCCGGCGGTCCGCGCCGCCAGGCGCTCGGCGATGGACCGGGCGAGGTCGGCGTCGTCCTCGCCGACGACCGTCGGGGGCGCGAACGACCGCTCGACCGCGGCCTCGAACAGGCCCTCCTTGGAGCCGAAGTACCGGTTGATCATCATGGCCGTCACCCCGGCCCGCGCGGCGATCTGCCGCACGCCCGCCGTGGCGTAGCCGTGCTCGGTGAACTCGGCGACCGCGGCGACGAGGATCGACTCCCGGGTCTGGATCGCGTCACGGCGCCTGCCGGGCGTCTCGGTTCCTGTCACGCGGCCAGCCTACGTGGGCTTTTTCGACCCGATCATCAAACCGGTTGACCGTATCGTCAAACCGGTTTTACGTTGTCGGCCCCGACCACGGAGGAGTGCGATGGACAGGCCGACGATCGACGACGTCGCCCGCGCTGCGGGCGTCACCAAGGCGACCGTGTCCCACGCGTACAGCGGCAAGCGCCCGATCTCCGCGACCACCAAGGCCCGGGTGTTCGCCGCCGCGCAGCGGCTGGACTGGGTCCCGAGCTCACGGGCGCGCGCGCTGGCCGCGCGGCGTACCGACGCGGTGGGTGTCGTGCTGTCCCGCGACCCCACGATCCTGGCGTCCGACGCCTTCTTCCCGGCCTTCATCTCGGGGGTCGAGGCGGTGCTCGCCGAGCACGAGATCGCCCTGGTGCTGCAGGTCGCGAGCACCCGCACCGCGGAGGAGCGCGCGTACCGGGCGATGGCGAGCGGGCGCGCGGACGGCGTGATCGTCCTCGACCTGCACCGCGTCGACTGGCGGGTGGCGTACCTCCAGCAGATCCGGCTGCCTGCCGTCCTGCTCGGGGCGTACGACGCCGAGAGCCCGTTCTCCACGATCCGCACGGACGACGCCGCGCCCGTCCGGGAACTGGTCGCCCGCCTGCGCGAGCATGGGCACACCCGGATCGCCCACGTGTCGGGCCCGCTCGACTACGTGCACTCGCACGCCCGCGCGGGGGCGTACGTCCGCAGCGTCGGCAGCAAGGAGCTGCTGCGCGAGGGCGACTTCACCGCCGGGAGCGGCCGTGCCCTCACGGCCGAGCTGCTCGACCTGCCCGACCGGCCCACCGCGATCCTCTACGCGAACGACACGATGGCCATCGCCGGCTATTCCTACGCCCGGAGCCGGGGGCTCGTGGTCCCCGACGACCTCGCGGTTGCCGGCTTCGACGACGACCACCTCTCGGCTCACCTGAGCCCGGCCCTGACCAGCGTCTCGACCGACCCGTTCCGGAGAGGCCGGGTGGCCGCCGAGCGGCTGCTGGCCGACCTCGCCGGCGAGCCGCCCGAGTCCGTCACGGTCGACTGCAACGAGCTTCGCCTGCGCGCCAGCACCGCCGGTCCCGCACCCGAGGCACCCCACACCGAACTCGAGGAGGAGTTCTCATGAAGCATCCCCGTCTTGCCGGCACCGCCGCACTGCTCACCGCGGTGGCCCTGACCGCAGCCTGCTCGTCGGGCGGCGACGGAGGAGGTGGCGGCGGCGAGAGCCCGTCCGGCACCGGCCCCATCACCGTCTGGCTGTCCAACAACGAGCAGGAGGTCGGCTGGGGGCAGGACGTCGTCGACGCCTGGAACGCCGAGCACCCCGACGAGGAGGTGACCGCGCAGGAGATCCCGGCCGGGTCGTCGTCCGAGGAGGCCATCACCGCCGCGATCACCGCGGGCACCGCGCCGTGCCTGGTCTACAACATCTCCAGCGCCGCGGTGCCCGGCTGGGTCCGCCAGGGCGGGCTCGTGAACCTGTCCCAGTTCGAGGACGGCACGAGCTACATCGAGGACCGCGTGGGCGAGGGCGCGCAGACCTACCTCACCGACGACGGCTACTACCAGCTTCCCTGGAAGTCGAACCCGGTCATGGTCATGTACAACAAGAAGGTCTTCGAGAAGGCCGGGATCGACCCGGAGAACCCGGACATGGCCACCTACGACGACTTCCTCGCGGGCAGCCGCAAGATCGTGGAGTCGGGCGCCGCGGACAGCGCGATCTGGCCCTCGCCGACCAACGAGTTCTTCCAGCCGTGGTTCGACTTCTACCCGCTGTACCTGGCCGAGTCGGGCGGCACGTCCCTGGTCGAGGACCAGCAGGCGACGTTCGACGACGAGAACGGCAAGGCCGTCGCCGACTTCTGGGCGACGATCTACGCCGAGGGCCTCGCGCCGCAGGAGGCGTCGACGGACGACGCGATGTCGGCCGGCACCACCGCCATGCAGATGGCGGGTCCGTGGGCCATCGCGTCGTACGCCGAGAGCGTCGACGTCGGCTTCATGCCGGTGCCGACGTCGACCGGCGAGGCCGAGCCGGTGACGTTCGCCGACTCGAAGAACGTCTCGATGTTCACCGCGTGCGAGAACCAGGCCACCGCCTGGGAGTTCCTCAAGTTCTCGACCAGCGAGGAGAGCGACGGCAAGCTGCTGGAGGCGACCGGGCAGATGCCGCTGCGCACCGACCTGGCCACGACCTACGCGGACTACTTCGCCGAGAACCCGTCCTACGAGGTGTTCGCCGACCAGGCCGAGCGCACGGGCGACGTGCCGAGCATCCCGAACTCGGTCGAGGTGTGGCAGGCCTTCCGCGACGCGTACTCGTCGGCCGTGATCTTCGGCAAGACCAGCGTCGACGAGTTCCTGGGCGGCGCCGCCGAGACGGTGACCGGGCTGGTCCAGGGCTGATCCGGGTGAGCACGGCATCAGGTGACCTGCGCACCACCCGGCGCAGGTGGTGGGGGCGGCAGCCGATCGGCTCGCTGTTCGCGCTGCCCTACCTCGCCTTCGTCGTCACGATCTTCGCCTACCCGCTCGGGTTCGCCGTCTACATCGCGTTCCACGACTACTTCTTCACCGCGCCCGGTGTCGACGTGCCCAAGCCGTTCGTCGGGTTCGACAACTTCGCCGCCGTGCTCACCGATCCCCAGGTGCTGGAGTCGTTCCGCAACATCGGGGTGTTCCTGGTCATCAACGTGCCGCTCACCGTGGTGCTGTCGCTCGTGCTGGCCACGGCCCTCGACGGCGGCATCCGGTGGGCGGCGGGGTACCGCATCGCGTTCTACGTGCCCTACCTGACGGCGAGCGTGTCGCTGGTGGGCGTGTGGATGCTGCTGTTCTCGTCGGGCGGGCTCGTCAACGAGGTCCTCGGGCCGCTCGCGCCGAACCCGTCCTGGCTGGTCAGCTCGTCGCTCGCGATGCCGACCATCGCGCTCTTCGTGACCTGGAAGCAGCTCGGCTTCTACATCCTGCTGTACCTCGCGGCGCTGCAGAGCGTGCCGCGCGAGCTGCACGAGTCGGCCGAGACGGACGGCGCGAACGCCTGGCAGCGGTTCCGCAACGTGACCGTGCCCGGCGTGCGGGGCACCACGGTGCTGGTGCTCGTGCTCGCGATCATCACGGGGGCCAACCTGTTCACCGAGCCCTACCTGCTGACCAACGGCGGCGGGCCGGACGGCGCGTCCGTGACACCGGTCCTGCTGATCTACCAGCGCGGCATCCAGCAGCAGAACCCGGACACCGCGGCGGCGATCGGCATGCTGCTGGTCATCGTCGTCGGCGTCCTCTCGCTCGCCGCCAACCGCATCAACAGGGAGCGCTGACATGCGACGACAACGCGGGACCTGGGTGCGCTACCTGCTGCTCACGCTGGCAGCGGCGGTGTTCGCCTTCCCCTTCTACTTCATGGTGGTCGGGGCGTTCCAGGAGAGCCCGACCAACACCCCGGACCGGCTCGTGCCGACGTCCGGCTGGACGCTCGGCAACTTCGGGGCGATCGACTCGCGGATCGACCTGCTGGGCTCGCTGGGCAACTCGCTGATCTTCACCGCCGGCGTGCTGCTGGGCACGGTGACGTTCGGCCTGCTGGCCGGCTACGCGATGGAGCGGCTCGACTTCCGCGGGCGGGGCGCCACCTGGGTGCTCATGCTGCTGGTCCAGATGGTGCCGTTCCAGCTGCTGATGATCCCGCTGTACGTGCAGATCACGCGGGGCTTCGGCCTCGGCGACACGTACCTCGGGATGATCCTGCCGTTCGCGATCAACACGACCGCCGTCTTCATCTTCACGCAGTTCTTCAGGGCGCTGCCGCAGGAGATGTTCGAGGCGGCGCGGATCGACGGCGCGAGCGAGCTGCGCATCGTGTTCTCGATCGCGGTGCCCCTGGTCAAGCCGGCCCTGACCACGGTCGTGCTGGTCACGTTCATCGGGCCGTGGAACGAGTTCCTCTGGCCGTTCCTCATCACCAAGGACGCCACGCTCCAGCCGCTCGCGGTGTCGCTGGCGAACTACATCTCCAACGTGGCCCAGTCCACCGCCAACCCGAACGGCGCGATCCTCGCGGGCGCCACCACGCTCGCGTTCCCCGTCGTCATCCTCTTCTGCCTGTTCCAGCGGTACTTCACCGCATCCAACATCGGCTCCGCCGTGAAGGGCTGACCCACACACATGGACGTCACCAGCATGTTCACCCACGCAACGTTCCCGCTCGGGCCGTTCGTCCCGTACGAGAACAACCCGATCCTGCGCCCCCGCGGGGGCAGCTGGGAGTCGGCCAACCTCTACAACCCGGCCGCCCTGGTGGTCGACGACGAGGTGGTGCTCCTGTACCGCGCCCACGCCGAGGACATCGTGTCCCACATCGGCCTGGCCCGAAGCCGCGACGGCTTTGAGTTCGAGCGCGAGGCCGAGCCGATCCTGTCGCCGTCGGAGGACTACGAGCGCTACGGGTGCGAGGACCCCCGCGTCGCGTACATCGACGGCACGTTCTACCTGACCTACACCGGCTGGGACCGGCACAGCGCCCAGCTCTGCCTCGCCACCTCGACCGACCTGCACGACTGGACCAAGCACGGGCCGATGTTCGAGTCGTTCGACACCTTCGCGACCGTGGACCCGCGCGGGTTCAACTGGTCCAAGGCGGGCGTCATCGTCCCGGTGCGGATGCAGGGCAAGTGGTGGATGTACTTCGGCGAGGGCGCCATCTACTGGGCCACCAGCGACGACCTGATCCACTGGACGCCGGGCACCCCGGACACCGAGCCCATGTACTCGCCGACGCCGGGGTCCTTCGACGCCGACCTCGTCGAGATCGGCACGTCGCCCGTGCTGACGGAGAACGGGCTGCTCGTCATGCTCACCAACGGCGCGACCCGCGTCATCAACCCGGACGGCAGCGTCGACGTCGACTACCGGTGCGGCCAGATCGCGATCGACCCCGACAACCCGACGCGGGTGCTCGCCCGGCTGCAGGAGCCGTGGCTGAAGCCGCAGACGTTCGAGGACCGCAACGGGCTCGTGTCCAACGTGACGTTCGTCGAGGGTCTGGTCTCCTTCCAGGGCCGGTGGTTCGCGTACTACGGGCAGTCGGACACGACGCTGGCCGTGGCGGTGGCCGACCCGAAGCAGACCTGGGGCGCGACGCTCGGGGCCTGAGCGGGGCGCCGCCCCCTTTTACCGACCATGCGGTTGCTGCCAGGACGGCGTTCGTCCTGGC
>NZ_JBHVEG010000261.1:0-5940 GCF_042802395.1 Promicromonospora sp. NPDC057488 | reverse complement strand
GTGCGAGGCAGGTCGCACCGGGCCGGACGTCTTCTTGCGCCGTCGGGTCGCCGTCAGTCCGTGCGCGGCCCCGCCGCACCCGGCGTCCGGCCCACGGCCGTCGCGAGCGACTCGCCCAGCTGACGCCGCCGTCGGATCAGCACGCCGCCGACCGTCAGCAGCAGGAGCGCACCGGTCAGCAGGGTGGCCACGTCCGCGCCGGTCGCCGCGAGGCCACCGCTGCCGGTACCGCTACCGGTTCCTGTACCTGTGCCGGATCCGTCTCCGGTTCCCGCGCCCGCGTCGGATCCGCCGCCCGAGCCGTCCCCGGCCGTCGGCTCCACCTGGAACGTCGCCATGGCGGAGTCGCCGATGGACGCGCTCGTCGCGGTGCCCTCGTGCTGCCCCGCCTCGAAGTCGGACGGGACGGTGAAGGTCCACGAGACCGTGCCGTCCTCGTCCGCGGCCGTACCGACCAGGCGGATCTCCCGCGACTGGATCAGGCCCGTGACGATCTCGCCCGGGTCGAAGCCGGACGCGCGGAACGTCTGGCGCTCCCCCACGGCCACCGCGTCCTCCTCGAACGATGCCGTGAGCGGGCGTGCGGAGCTGGCCGTGACCTCGACCGGAACCTCGGCACCCGCGCTGCCGTCGTCCGGCTCGGCGACGACGGTGTAGTCGCCGGGCTCCGCGTCCTCGGGCACGGTGATCGTGACCGTGAAGGCGCAGGTGTCGTCAGGGACGGCGACGACGGGTTCGCCGACGGTCTCTCCCGCGGCATCGGTCAGCCTCACGCTGACGTCCACCCCGGCCGGGAAGCCCGTGCCGATGACGGTGACCTCGCCGCCCGCCTCGACGGTGCTCGGGTCGACGGTCAGGGCCGGGTCGGTGCACACCTCGACCGGGGCCACCGCGAGCGGGGCCTCGGCCGGTGTGCCCGTGGTGTCGTCCGTGACGACCACCGTGTAGTCGCCGGGCTCGGCGTCGTCGGGCACCGGGAGCTCGGCGGTGAACGCGCCGTTCTCGTCGGTGTCCACCGTGACCGGGTCGCCCACGGGGTTGCCGTCGGCGTCCGTGAGCTGGATGGTCGCGGTCGAGTCGGGCGTGTAGCCCGCCCCGTCCACCGTCACGGTCCCGCCCGGGGCGACCTCGGCCGGGTTCACCGTGACCGCGGGGTTGACGGACGGCGCCCCGGCGGACACCGCGAGCGTGGCCTGGGCGGTGTCACCGCTCGTGTCGTCCGTGGCGATCACGGTGTAGTCGCCCGGCTCGGCGTCCTCGGGCACCGGGAGGAGCGTGGAGAACGCGCCGTTCTCGTCGGTGTCGACGGTGACCGGGTCACCCACGGGGTTGCCGTCGGCGTCCGTGAGCTGCACCGTCGCGGTCGAGTCGGGCGTGTAGCCCGTGCCGGACACGGCGGTGCTCCCACCCGGGGCGACCTCCGCCGGCTCCACGCTCAGCGTGGGGTCGATCGCCGGGGGCTCGGCCACGGCCAGGGCCGCCTCGGCCGTGGTTCCGGTCGTGTCGTCGGTGGCGACCACGGTGTGGTCGCCGGGCTCGGCGTCGTCCGGGATCGTCAGATCCGTGGTGAAGGCGCCGTTCTCGTCCGTGTCGACGGTGACCGGGTCGCCCACGGGGTTGCCGTCGGCATCGGTGAGCTGGACCGTCGCGGTGCTGTCGGGGGTGTAGCCCGCCCCGTCGACCGTCACAGTCCCGCCCGGCTCGACCTCAGCCGGGTCCGCCGTCAGCGTCGGGTCGATCTCCGCGGCAGGCGCCACCGTCAGCGCGGCCTCGGCGGGCGTACCCGTCGTGTCGTCCGTGCCGACGACGGTGTAGTCGCCCGGCTCCGCGTCGTCGGGGACCGTCAGATCCGTGGTGAACGCACCGTTCTCGTCCGTGTCGACCGTGACCGGTTCGCCCACGGGGTTGCCGTCGGCGTCCGTGAGCTGCACCGTGACGGTCGAGTCCGGTGTGTAGCCCTCGCCCGAGACCGTCGTGGTACCGCCCGGAACGGCCTCGGCCGGGTCGACCGTCAGCGTCGGGTCGATCGCGAGGTCGCAGGCGTCGACCCGCGCACCGGCGTTGCCGAGCCCGACCCGGCCGGCGTCGGCCGACTCGACCAGGCCCAGGCTGAGCGCGGAGACCTCGACCTGGCCGAGCAGCTCCTCGCCGTCCGCCGTGGTGCAGCTCTCCGTCACCTGGCGGTTGATCTGCAGGGAGACCACCTGGACCAGCACGTCGAACACGGGTGACAGGGCCTCGCCGAGGGTGTCGGAGATGCCCTGTGCCAGGGGGTCGATCAGCTCCTCGAAGATCTGCGTGCCCGCATCGCTGACCAACAGGTCGTAGACCGCGCCGAAGATCGGCGCCGCCGTGTTGCCCAGCCCGTTGATGGTCGTGGTCAGCAGGGTGCCGGTCGCCGCCTGGACGCCCGTGCTCCGATTCACGGCCTGCGGGAAGTCGCCGTTGACGGCGTCCACCAGCGGGACGGACCAGGACACGTCGAGCGTGCCGAGCGCCGACTGGTCGAAGAACGCGATGTCGATGGTCACGGCGTCCAGGGACTCCTCGATCGCCCCGGTCATGATCTGCGTGACCTGCTGGAGGATCTCGGTCACGGCGTCGAGGACCTGCGCGACGGTCTGCTCGTCCAGCACCTCGGTGTTCGGGGGCAGCCCGTTCATCCCGACGCCGTCGTCGCCGGTCCACGGGTCGGTGCCGTCCACCAGGTGCTCCAGGTGGACCTGCAGCTCGCCGGTGGACAGGTCGATGGTCACGAGCTGGTTCTCCGAGGTGAGCGGCTCGCCGACCACGGACTCGACCAGCGTGTCCTGCAGGTTCGACTCCACCTCGAGCGTCGGCTCCGGGATGCCGGGCACCGCCGCCAGGAGGTCGGTCAGCGCGGAGAGGTCCAGCGTGTCGTTGACCAGGGACTCGATCTGCGTGTCGACCTCGCCGCCGATCTCGGCGACCGTGCCGGCCGCGTCCTCGATGACGGGCGAGTGCAGCTGGAGGTCCGCGTCGCCCAGGCGGTACTCGCCCGGGCCGGTCCCGCCGCCGTCAGGGTCGAGGAACTCGCCGTCCTCGGCCGTGACCTCCGCCGCCGCGGCACCGAGCTCGACGGTGAGCTCGTCGACGATCTCGTCGGTGAGGCCGTCGGCGCCGGCGAGCCGGGCCAGCGACAGCACGTCGACGCTCGCGGTGCCGAACTCGTCCTCCGCGCCGTCCAGCGTGACGCCGCCGTCGGCGCCCACCAGGCCGGACACGGCGTTCGCGTCCTGCGGTCCGGAGGCCTCGCTCGTGCTGGCGAGGGCGCCGAGCTGGCCGAAGTCCAGGAGCTGGTCGACCGGGAGCTGGAGGTCCCCGATCTGCAGCAGCTGCGAACCCAGGAGGTCCACGTCGATGTTCTCGGTGTTCGGCCCCGGGTTGCTGACCGAGCCCGCGTCGGACGTCGCGGCGCCCGCCAGCGCCTGCTCCAGCAGGTCGGAC
Source organism: Promicromonospora sp. NPDC057488 (assembly GCF_042802395.1). Lineage (NCBI taxonomy): Bacteria > Bacillati > Actinomycetota > Actinomycetes > Micrococcales > Promicromonosporaceae > Promicromonospora > Promicromonospora sp. NPDC057488. Next base: position 2,472 of record NZ_JBHVEG010000261.1, on the reverse strand, counting down.
GTCAGCACCGAGGCCTCGGCCTCGGCCGGCTCGTCGGGGTAGTTGTCCACCGCGACGGCGGGCAGGGCCGCGCTCGTGGCGATGAGGGCAGAGGTGACGGCCACCGCGAAGCCGCGGCGCCACATCGCGCCGCCTCTCCTGCGTGGGCCTGTCGGCACGTGCATCGGGACCAAGAGTTCACTCCTCACGCTCGCGCGTCCGGGGACGGCGTCCGGGTGACTGCGGGCCGCGGCGGTGCTGCGCGCCCCGGTCCAGAAGACACACCTTTGTCATTACTTGCCACGCGCACAGGCAATCGTGCACAGGTGCACCGCGAGTGCATTTCCGGTTGCGTTGATGCAATCACCGACATTTCGCCAGGCCACTGCCCTGGCCGTGTGCCGAGCCCTCATCTCGCACGATTCACCCGATGACCTATGCTCCTTGGGAAGGCTTCAAAAGAGGGTCATGGAGCCTTCTGGAAAGGAATCAGAGTGGGTCCAGAAAGCGGACCCCCGGCGCCGACGCCGCCGACCGACCCCTCCGGGTGGGCGTCCGCCGAGGGCAGCAGAGGGCTGGACCGGGCGGTGCACGGTCGTGATCGGGAGCTTCGGATCATCGGAGCATTCGCGACCAGCCTCGACCAGACCACCATGGTCGTGACCGGTCTCAGCGGAATCGGCAAGAGCACGACGGTGCTGGCCGCACTGCGCCGGGCAGGCGTGGACCGCTCGGCCGTACGGGTGGTGCGCTCCAGCTCGTCGCGGCCCTCCGCGCAGCACCTGGCGGGCCGGCACCGCCTGGACCTGCCGGACGTGACCGTCCCGGCGGACCCTGGGCCCGGGCACGAGCTCGACCCCGTCGCCCTCCTGGATGCGGTGACCCGCGCCGAGCACGTCGGCGGGCCCCGGGTCCTCTTCGTCGACGACGTCGAGCTGCACCCGCCGAGCGGCGCCGGCTGGCTCGACCGCCTGGGCGACGTGGCGTACCAGCGCGACTGGCGGGTGGTCGTCGCCACCCGGCAGGTCGTGCGGGCCCGGCTGGCCGACGACGTCGAGCTCGTCGAGGTGGCGCCGCTCGACCCGCGGGCGCTGCGGCTCGTGCTGGACGCGCGGCTGGGTCGGCCCGTCGCGACCGACGTGGGCGAGCGGCTGCACCGGTGGAGCGCGGGCAACCCGCGGATCGCCCTGGAGCTGGCCGACGGGCTCAGCGCGGCCCAGCAGCGCGGTGACGTCGGGTGGCCGGGTCCGCGCACGGTCGGGCTCGCGGCCCGGCGCGCGTACCGGGAGCTCGTCGACCAGGCCGGGACGGCCGACCTCGCGCGCTACCCGCTCCTGGACCTGCTGCGCGAGGAACGGCGCTCCGCGGCCGCCGGCGGAAGGACGGGCGGACCGGCGGCGACCGCCGAACCGGAGCACGCCGCCGTCGCCGCCCCCGCCGCCGAGGCGGTCCTGGACGGGCTCCACCTCCACGGCCTCCCGGCGATGTCCGGCGCCGTGGAGCCGCGGGTCGCCGCCCGCGCCGCGGGCGTGACGCTCCTGACCGGCACGACCTGGACCGAGGGCATCGGGCGGTGGGCGTCGGCGGTACCGCTCGAGGAGTGGGCCGACCACCTGTGGTGGCGGGAGCCGGCCGACGCCGGACCGGCCGCCCGGGCCGCCGGGGTCCGGGCCGCCACCCAGCTGATCGACCTGGAGCACACCGGCCGGCTCGCCGACCCCGCGGCGCTGCGCGCCGACCTCGGCCTGCTCGGGTCGGGTCCGGACCCGCACTGGCTGGGCCTGTGCCTCCGGGCCAGGGCGCACCTGCTGATGGGCGACGGGCCGGGAGCGCACCGGCTCCTGGACAGCCGGTCCGGACCCGCCGAGGGCCGCACGGTGGCCGAGATCGTCGCCCGGGACCTGGCGACGGCCCGGGTGGCCGTCTTCGACGGGCGGGTGGCGGACGCCCGGGACCACCTCGCCCACGCGACCGACCTGCGGCCCAGCATCGAGGACTGGCTCCCCGTCGAGGGCCTGCGGGCGGTCACGGCGGCCGTCCTGGACGGCCGGGCACCACCGGGCGAGCTGCCCGCGCGGCCCGGGGCGTGGTCCACCCGGGCCCTGGGCGAGTTCGCCGTCGACGTCGGCACGGCGCACCTCGCCACCGGGGACGCGGAGCGGGCGGCCGGGCTGCTGACCATCGGGCTCGAACGCTGCGGCTGGCCCTACCGGGGCCGGGCCCAGGCCCGCGCGGACCTCGTCGAGGCCCTCACGCTCCACGAGCCCGTCCGCGGCGCGCTCCCGCATCAGGCCCGCGGCCTGGTCGACCCGCCCCCGCGCCGGTGTGCTGCGCGGCCGCGAGTTCCAGATGAAGGACTCGTACTCCTTCGACACCACCGACGAGGGCCTGGCCGAGGCGTACCAGCTGCACCGCGCCGCCTACATCCGGATCTTCGAGCGCCTCGGCCTCGACCACCGCGTCGTCTCCGCGGTCTCCGGCGCCATGGGCGGC
>NZ_JBHVEG010000260.1:0-5952 GCF_042802395.1 Promicromonospora sp. NPDC057488 | reverse complement strand
GGTCTCGACAAGCTCGACCAGCGGGGTGGGTCAGCCCCGGGCGACCAGGGCCTCGACCGTGGCGCGGGCGCCCCGTTCGTGCAGGGACGCCAGCGCCGCCGAGTACTCGGCGGTGAACCGCTCGTCGTCGACCAGGTCGCCGAAGACCTCGCGGTCGCGCAGGAACGCGAGCGGGTCCTCGCGCTGGGCGAGCGCGGCGGCGTGCAGCCGGTCGGCCAGCCGGTCCACGATCTCGATGGGCTCACCGGCCTCGTCCGCGCCCTCGTCGTACCGGGCCCAGGACGCGACCACGAGCGCGGCGTGCTCGATCGGCCCGCCCGTGGCCAGGTGGTGCCGCACCACGGGCAGCAGCCACTTCGGGATGCGGTCGGAGGACTCGGCGCACAGCCGCGCGAGCGTGTCCGCCACGTGCGGGTTGGCGAACCGCTCGATCAGGGTGTGCTTGTAGGCGTCCAGGTCGATGCCCGGCACCGGCTCCAGCGTGGGCGTGCCCTCGCGGTCCATGTAACCGAGCAGGAACCGGGCGAACACGTCCTGCCCGGCCACCTCGTGCGCGTACCGGTGCCCGGACAGGTAGCCGACGTAGCACAGGGCCTGGTGGCTGGCGTTGAGCAGGCGCAGCTTCATCAGCTCGTACGGCTCGACGTCGGACACCACCTGCACGCCGGCGTCCTCGAACGGGGGACGCCCGGCGGGGAAGCTGTCCTCCAGCGCCCACTGCTCGAACGGCTCGGCCACCACGGGCCAGGCGTCGTCGACGCCGAAGCGCTCGGCGACCATGGTGCGGTCGGCGTCCGTGGTGACCGGCGTGATGCGGTCGACCATGGAGCTCGGGAACGCGACGTTCTCCTCGATCCAGGCCGCCAGGTCGGTGTCCTTGGCCCGGGCGAACGTGGTGAACGCCCGCTGGGCGACCTCGCCGTTGCCCTGGATGTTGTCGCAGCTCATCACGGTGAACGGCGGCACGCCCCGGTCCCGCCGGCGGCGCAGGGCCTCGGTGACCAGCCCGAACGTCGTCGCCGGGACGGCGCCGTCGGCCAGGTCGGCGGCGACCGCCGGGTCGGCCAGGTCGAACTCGCCGGTCACGTGGTGGATGTTGTACCCGCCCTCGGTGACGGTCAGCGAGACGATCCGGACCTCGGGCGAGGCCATCTTCTCCAGCACCGCCTCCGGGTCGTCGGGGGCGAGCAGGTACTCCTTGATCGACCCGATCACGCGCGCCTCCAGGCGCCCGTCCGGGTGCTTGAGCACCAGGGTGTACAGGCCGTCCTGGGCGGCGAGCGCGTCGCGCATGCGGGCGTCGCCCGGCAGCACCCCGACGCCGCAGACCGCCCAGTCCAGTGCCTTGCCCTCGGCCATCAGCCGGTCGAGGTACATCGCCTGGTGCGCGCGGTGGAAGCCGCCCACGCCGAGATGGACGATCCCGGTGGTCAGCCGGGACCGGTCATAGGTGGGAACCGTGAGGTCCGCGCCGCTGGGCGCGGACGCCACCAGGCCGCCCACGGTCTCCTCGTCGAGTGCCGTCATCGTGCTCCTCCGCCGCCCTTCCGACTCCGTTGAACAGCCGTCAGGCTAACAGATGAGCACGACGCGCCTCACAGATGAGCAAGCGAGCGGTCCGGCCCCGTCGGGCTACGCGTCGAGGACGAGCCAGGTGACACCGTCGGCCGGATCCCGGGTTCCTCGACGGGCGCCACCGGTCAGGTACTCCTCGGCGATCGCCTGCACGACCGCGTACATGACCCACTCCTCGACGGTCGCGGGATCCCAGGTCGTCCAGAGCGGGTCGTCGGCGTCACGAGGGATCGGGACGCGTGCGCCGAAGGGGCCGCCGACGTCGGCCGGGCGGCCCGAGCCGCCCGAGCCGCCCGCGAACGTCACGCGGAGCGTGTCGCCCGCGATCTCGGCGCCGAGCAACCCCAGCTCACGACCTGTCGGCGTGGTGGCGAAGGCCCTGCGCACCTCGTCGAGCAGCGTTGCGGCGTCCACGATCACATCCTGGGTCCCGGCGACGAGGTCGGCACGTCAGCCGCGGACCTCCGCCTCGCCCGCGACGACGGCCGGGAGCTCCGCCGGGAACGGCTCGCCGAAGTCGGCCGAGCGGCTCACCGCGCTCCAGCGCTGGTCCGACTCCAGGAGTCGGCGGTCCTGCGCCACGGACATCTCGGTGGCGTTCACACCGAGCGGCAGGTTGTCGGGCAGGTCGTCGCGCGAGGCCAGCGCGACGAGGATCTGGGCGGCCCGCGCCGGGTCGCCCGCCGCGCCCGCGCCGGCCTGGCGCATGCGGGCGTTCATGGCGCCCACGGTCGACTCGTACCCGGCGGGGGCGTCGTGCACGGTCATGGACGCGCCGGCCCAGTCGGTGCGGAACCCGCTCGGCTCGACGACGAGCACCTTGACGCCGAACGGCGCCGTCTCGACGCGGAGCACGCGGCTGAAGCCGTCGATGGCGAACTTCGCTGCCTGGTAGGACGCGATGCCCGGCGAGCCGCCGACCCGGCCGCCCACCGAGGAGAACTGGATCACGAGGCCGCCGCCCTGCTGCCGCAGCAGCGGGATCGCTGCCTTGGACACGTTGTAGACGCCCCAGAAGTTGGTCTCGAACTGGGTGCGGACGTCGGCGTCGTCCGCCGTCTCGATCGGGGCCACGTTGGCGTAGCCGGCGTTGTTGACGATGACGTCGACGCGCCCGAACCGGGCGGCGGCCTCGGCCAGCGCGGCGCGGGCGCCGTCCTGGTCGGTCACGTCGAGGCGGAGCGGGAGGATCCGCTCGCCGTACTCGGCGACGAGGTCGTCGAGCTGTTCGGGACGGCGCGCCGTGGCGGCGACCCGGTCGCCGGCGGCGAGCGCGGCGAGGACGAGGGAACGGCCGAAGCCGCGGGACGAGCCGGTGATGAACTATGTCTTCTGCATGTCGTTTATAAAACACCGTTGCTCTAACTTACGCAACCCCGTTGCGCTAACATGTGAGCATGACGACTCCCGACTTCCAGCGCGCCCGCTCCCCCGAGGCCAAGCTGCTCCGCGAGGCCGCCATCCTGGACGCCGCCCGCCGGCTCGGCTCCGAGCGCGGCATCCGGGAGGTGACGCTGACCGACATCGCGTCCGCCGTGGACATGCACAAGTCCGCGATGCTGCGGTACTTCGAGACCCGCGAGGAGATCTTCCTGCGACTCACCGCCGAGGGCTGGCAGGACTGGGCACCGGCCCTCGCCGCCCGGGTCCGCACCATCGCGCGACCGGACGCCGACGGCGCCGCCGTAGACGCCTTGGACGCCGCAGACATCGCTGACGCCGTCGCCGCCACGTTCGCCTCGACCCTCGCGGAGCGCGGGATGTTCTGCGACCTGCTCGCGCAGACGCCGCTGAACCTCGAACGGAACGTGTCGGTGGAGAAGGTGCGGGAGTTCAAGCTGGTCACACGCGACGGCCTGGGCCAGATCGTCCCGGCGGTCCGCGCCGCGCTGCCCGCCCTGACGGAGCAGGACGGCGTCGACCTGGTCGCGGCCGCCACCTCGATGGCCGGCACCTTCCACCAGATCGCAACGCCCGGCCCGGAGGTCGCCGCGCTCTACCGCTCCGACCCGCGGCTCGCGCACGCTCTGGTGGAGGTCGAGCCCCGCCTGGCCCGGATCCTCGGGGCGATGCTGCGGGGCATGCTCGGGTAGGTCAGCCCGACGCCGCCGCCGCGTACCGCCGGGACAGCACGTTCAGGTGGTCCACCAGGCCCGGCGGCCCGGTGACCGTGAAGTCGAGGCCCAGCATGCCGATCCACACGGCCACCGTCTCGATGCTGTCCCCGCCGGTGACCAGCAGGCAGGACGTGTCGTCCCGCGGCTCCACCGTGCCCACGGCCGGGTTGATGCGGTCGAGCACCTCGTGCGCCGGGGCGTGCACGACGATCCGCGTGTGCACCGCCCAGCCCGTCCGGGCCACCTCGCGCACCACGAACTCGGTCAGGTCGAACGGCGGCTCGACGGGCGTGAAGCGGCGTCCGCCGGGCCGGCGCAGCTCCAGCCAGTCCACGCGGAACGGCTGCCACCGCCCCGAGCCGACGTCCCGCCCCACGAGGTACCAGCGGCGCTGCCACGCCACGAGCCGGACCGGCTCCACCTCCCGCGGCTCTTCGCGGAACCAGAGGCGCAGCCCCTGGTGGTCGCGGATCGCCGCGGCCAGCTCGGTGAGCAGTGCCGGGTCGACGACGGGGTCCTCGACGTTGCTGTCGGTGTTCACCGGCCCGGCCTCCGTCGCGTCGCGCAGCGCGGCGACCTGGTGCCGCAGCCGGTCCGGCAGCACCTGCTCCAGCTTGCCCAGCGCGCGGGCGCTGGACTCCTCGATGCCCGCGACGGTGTTCGCGGCCCGCAGCCCGACCGCGATGGCGACCGCCTCCTCGTCGTCGAGCACCAGCGGGGGCAGCTTGCCGCCCACCCCCAGCCGGTAGCGGCCGCCGGGGCCGCGCACCGAGTCCACCGGGTAGCCGAGGTCCCGCAGGCGGGCGACGTCGTTGCGCACCGTGCGGTCGGTGACGTCGAGCCGCGCCGCGAGCTCCGGCCCGGCCCACTCGGCCCGCGACTGGAGCAGGCCCAGGAGGGCGAGCAGCCGCCCCGCCGTCGTCGTCATCGTGGCTCCTCTTCGACACCTGGTTCGACATCTGAAAAAAGATCGGGAACCCGTTCAGAATAGAGGAAAGAACCGTTCCTGAACCGCTCGTAGTGTCGGAGACATGAACACCAACGACACCAGCATCCGCCCCTTCCGCATCGACGTCCCCCAGGCCGACCTCGACGACCTGAACGACCGCCTCGCCCGCACCCGCTTCGCCCCGGCCGCGCCCGGCGACTCCTGGGACTACGGCACGCCGGAGTCCTACCTGCGCGAGTCGGTCGAGCAGTGGCGCGACGGCTTCGACTGGCGCGCGGTCGAGGAGCGCGTCAACGCCTTCCCGCAGTTCCTCACCGACATCGACGGCCAGACCGTCCACTTCCTGCACGTCCGCTCGGCCGAGCCCGGCGCGCGGCCGCTGCTCCTGACCCACACCTACCCGGGCTCGGTGCTCGACTTCCTCGACATGATCGGCCCGCTCACCGACCCCGTCCCGCACGGCGGCCGCGCCGAGGACGCCTTCGACGTCGTCGTCCCGTCCATCCCCGGCTTCGGGTTCAGCACCCCGCTGAGCGAGCCGGCCGACGGCGGCACCTGGACCATGGCCCGCGTCGCCCGCACCTGGGACACCCTGATGCGCCGGCTCGGCTACGAGTCCTACGGCACCCACGGCAGCGACGCCGGCGCCATGATCGGCCGCGAGCTGGCGGTCCTCGACCCCGAGGGCTTCCAGGGCGCGCACCTGCTCCAGCTCTTCTCGTTCCCGTCGGGCGCCGACGGCGAGATGGACGGGTTCGGCCCCAAGGAGTTCGCGGCGCTGGAGCACCTGCAGTGGTTCCAGAGCGTGGGCGCGTACAACACGATGAACGGCTCCCGGCCGCAGACCGTGGCCGCGGCGCTCAGCGACTCGCCGGTCGGGCAGCTCGCCTACAACGAGCTGTTCGAGAGCTTCGGCAACGGCACCAGCCTGGTCTCCCGCGAGCAGGTCCTGGCGCAGGTCACCCTGTACTGGCTGACCAACACGTCGGCCACCTCGACCCGGTACCACTACACCGAGGCGCGGTCCGGCGCGGAGCCGGTGGTGAGCCAGGGCCGGATCGGCGTCGCCGTCTTCGCCGACGACTTCAAGACCATCCGGGCCTTCGCCGAGCGGGACAACGCCAACATCCAGCACTGGGCCGAGTTCCCGACGGGCGGCCACTACGCGGCGATGGAGGTCCCGGACGTTCTGGTCGGTGACATCCGCACGTTCTTCGCCCAGCCCTGACCCACCCCTGAACGAGCGGAACCCCGCTGGTCGAGCCAGGAACCCGCTGGTCGAGCTTGTCGAGACCCAGGTCTCGACAAGCT
>NZ_JBHVEG010000259.1:0-6103 GCF_042802395.1 Promicromonospora sp. NPDC057488 | reverse complement strand
CCCTACACGGGTGCGCCGCCGTCCGCTCGGACGGCGGCGCACCCGCGTCCTCCTCAGGCGACGACCGGGTCGCGCAGGATCGTGCGCAGCGTGTCCTGCGGCGTCTCGCTGGTGTAGGCGACAAGATAGACCTCGCGGTGCGGCCCGCTGTGGGCCACGCCGGCCTGGTCCGCGAACCGGCCCAGCCGGTCCAGCGTGGCCAGCTCGCCGGAGAAGGGCCCGTGGTGCATCACCTGGACTACGGCCTGCTCGGGCAGGTCGACCACCTCCAGCTCGTCCGCGCCGGTGTCCGAGGGGCTCGCCGCCGTCGCCCGGGCGGCGGCCACGTCGTCGGGCGTGGTCCCGGCGCCGACGGCGACCATGAGCCGGTAGCTCAGCGCGGTGACCGGGTGCACGCTGTAGAAGTCCGCGATGCCGACGGGCGCCAAGTCCTCGGGGTACCAGTACTGGCCCTCGACCACGGACCGGTCCGCGGACGCGGCGTCCGGCGCCAGGGCGCGGGCGACGTCCCCGGCCAGCGCCATCCTGCGGTAGAACTCGTCGTTGCCGGGCGCGCCCGCACCGAGCACCGCCACGTAGCGGGTGGCGGGGGAGCGGACCAGCTCCGGCTCGTCGGACGCGGCCAGCCGCGCGGTCCGGGGCAGTGCGTCAGCCACGGAGCCCACCACCGATCTTCGCCATCGTCTCGGCGTACGCGGCGGGCAGGTCGATGCCGAGCTTGTCGGCGAGGACGAAGAGCCACCACATGTTCTCGGCCAGCTTGTGCCGCAGCTCGGCGTCGACGTCGCCGTCGATGTCCCACGTGCGCTCCGCCGCCAGGACCAGGCGGCCCACGTAGGCGGCGTCGTTGGTGAACCCGACGGCCAGCTCGGGCAGGGTCCAGGTACGGTGCAGCACCCGCTGCTCGATCTGCTCGTACAGGGCGCGGACCTCCCGCGCGGTGGCATCGGCCTGCGCCAGCGTCTGCCCGGCGGGGTCCTCGGGGCTGTTCATGTCATGTCCTCTCGGTGGTGAAGTGCTTCGACGCTAGGCCGCTTCCCGGACAGGTCCTGTCCGGGATCCCGTGTCTGCCCGGTCACACCCCCGCACCCGGGGACGTCGGCGCCTCGACGCCGTGCAGGACGGTCGTGAGCTGCCAGTCGACGGTCGACTGGTCGATCGCGTCGTGCACGGGGGAGTCGCCCATCTCGCCGGTGATGCCGCCCGCACCGGCCCGGGCGTGGGTCATGCTGTCGCAGGCGACGACGTCGACGACGGTGCCGTCGTCGCGCACGGCGATCCGCCGCCACAGGAACCCGGGCTGCCGCCGCAGGTAGTCGTCGATGTCGGCGTTCGCCGTGACGAAGTCCTCGGGCGTCAGCCCGGGAGCCGGGCGGAGGGTGGTGATCTCCAGAACCTGTGCCATGGCGGTGTCCTCTCGTGGTGCGTGCACCCGTGTCCCGGGCGCCGTTCCAGCCTGAGGTCCGCCGTCCGGAGGAGGAAGGCAGCGGCTGCCTGGGTGTCACACTCCCTGGTTCGCGCCCGCCGCGATCGTGCCGAGCAGGGTGAGCGAGTCGGCGCTCGCCGACCCGGCCGCGGCCGTGGCGACCGTGAGCTGCTGGCCGGGTACGTCCCGGCTCTCGAACGTCTGGTAGACCAGCTCCAGCCGCCCGACGGCGGGGTGGTCGATCCGCTTCACCGTCGCGGTCAGGCCGGTCACCCGATGGTCCTGCCACAGCCGGGCGAAGTCCGGGCTCTCGTCCTTCATGCGGGCCACCACCGCCGTCACCTCGGGGTGCGGCGGGGCGTAGCCCACGGCGAGGCGCAGCGCGCTGACCGCGGCGCGGGCGATGTGCTCCCAGTCCACGAAGTACGTCCGCGACGCGGCATCGGCGAACAGGTACGGGACCGCGCCCTGCGCCATCTGCTCCGGCCCCAGCAGCTGCGTCGCGACCGGGTTGGCGGCCACGATCCGGAACGCCGGGTTGACCACGTAGGCCGCGACGCCGGGCATGCTCTCCAGCAGGCGCAGCATGTCGGGCCCCACCCGGTCGGCCGCGGCGCGCGTCGCCGGCGCCAGCCGGGCCAGCCGGAACGCGTGCGCCCGGGCGTCCGGGCCGAGCTGGAGCGCGGTGCAGATCGCGTCCACGACCTGGGCCGACGGCGTCCGCTCGCGGCCCTGCTCCAGTCGCGCGTAGTAGTCGGCGCTGACTCCCGCCAGGACCGCGACCTCCTCCCGGCGCAGGCCCTTGACGCGCCGAGACCCGGCCGTCGGCAGGCCGACGTCCCGCGGGGACACCCGGGCGCGCTGGGCCGTGAGGAACTCCCCGAACGCGTTCTCTGCTGCTGGCATGCGTTCGAGGCTACGCGCGCGAGCCGCGAGGTAGCGGGGCGGCCCGCCGTGGGCCGCCCGGACGCCGAACGTAGGCTGGCGAGCTGTGATCAGTACCTCCGCGCGGCTGCTCCAGCTGCTGTCCCTGCTGTGGTCCCGGCCGAGCTGGACGGCCGGCGACCTGGCGCAGCGCATGGACGTCACGGAACGCACGGTGCGGCGCGACGTCGCCCGGCTGCGCGACCTCGGCTACGACGTCGACTCCGAACCCGGCCGCTGGGGCGGCTACCGGCTGGGGGAGAGCCGCCGGCAGCTGCCGCTCGTGCTCGACGACGACGAGGCGCTCGCGGTCAGCGTCGCCCTGCGGGAGGCGGCGCAGACCGGGATCCTGGGCGACGACCAGGCCGTGCTGTCCGCGTTCCTCAAGCTGCGCCGGCTGCTGCCGGACCGGGTCGCCGCGCGGCTCGGCGCGATGGACGACGTGTTCGAGCACACCGCCCGGGCCACGTCCCAGCCGCTGTCGCCCGGGATGCTCGCCACGCTGGCGCGGGCCTGCCGGCGTGGCGAGCGCCTTCACCTGTCCTACCGGAGCGCCCAGGGCGTCGCGACGGCACGCGAGGTCGACCCCTTCCGGCTGGTCTTCACCGGCAACCGCTGGTACTTCGTGGCGCTGGACGTGGCCAAGGGCGAGTGGCGGACGTTCCGCGCGGACCGCGTGGCCGACGCCCGGCCCACCGGGCGCCTGGTGCGTCTGGAGGACCCGCCCGACGCCGCCCGGCTCGTCGCCGAGATGCTCCTGAAGGACTACCCGCTCTACGCCACGGTGCGTCTGCCGCTCCCGCTCGACGACGCGATGCGTGCGGTGCCGCCCACCTCGGGTGCCCACCGGCCCGACGGCCCGGCGGCCACGGTCGTCCGGATCGGCGGCACGGATCCCGAGTCCCTGGCCGAGCGTCTCGTGGGGCTCGGCGTCCCGGTGACGGTGCTCGCGCCCGACACGGTCCGGGCCGCGGTCCGGCGCCGGGCACTGGCGCTGGCCGCGGACAACGCGCCGGTGCAGCGTTCGCGCTACCCCGGGTGATGCGTCGGCGGCGCCGTCGTCGGGAACAGGGGCCGGGGCGGCGCCTGCTCGCGCGGGGAGGGGAAGGTGACCGGCAGCCGGGCGGGAAAACGCATCCACGGGCTGGTGGCCCACTCGACCTTGTCCGGGTCGCCGTCGAGCGTGACCTGCAGGCGCTGCAGCAGCTCGGCGACCGCGATCCGCGAGACCACGCGGCCCAGCCGCGGTGCGGGGCAGCGGTGGGCGCCGGCGCCGAACGACAGGTAGGCGCGGTTGCCGACGGTGTCCCACGGGTCGTCGGACTGGACCAGCGGGTCGTGGTTGGCGGCGTGCACGGCCACGACCACCGGGTCGCCGCGCTGGATCAGCTTTCCGTCGACCACGGTGTCGCGCACCGCGAACCGCGGCATGAGGTTCGGGTTGGTCGTGGAGCGCCACAGCACCTCGTCGAGGGCGTCGTCGATGTGCAGCCGGCCGCCCGAGATACGGTGCGAGAACCGGGGGTCGCTCAGCACCAGCACGAGGGTCTGGGCGATCCAGGCCATGAGCGCCTCGGTAGCGGCGGCGGTGATCGCCGTCAGCGTCTGGGCCCGTTCCAGGTCGTGCTCGAAGTTGTCGTGCACGGAGAGCACCCCGGCGATGTCCCGGGTGCCGCGCTCGCGGCTGTACGCGATGTGCCCCGTGACGATCTCCCGGAGCTCGTCGGTCAGGGCGCGGGCGTCGGCCCCCGCCTCGAAGATCGCCCGGGTGATCTCCTGGAGGCGCTGCGCCTGCGTGGGCTCCAGGCCGTCCAGCTCGGACAGCACCAGGAACGGGACCACCGCGGCGTACTCGGCGACCAGGTCGGCCCGGCCGCGGTCCTCGAAGCGGTCGATGAGCATGCCGCACAGCCGCCGGGTGATGGCACCGGCCCGGGTCTCGTCGATCTGCTCCAGCGCGTCGTCGACCGGCGGGCGCAGGCGGGCGTGCTTGGGGCCGTCGGCGTCGGCCAGGGTGGGCTTGGGGGTCCTGGCGAGCACCAGGTGCAGCGTCGAGGTGGGGCCGAGCAGGCCCGCGCCGTGCCCGTTCCAGATCGACGGGTCCTTGATGAACGTGCGGTCGTCGCGCAGCATGCCCACAGCCGCGGAGTGCCCCAGCACCAGCCAGGCGGGGACACCCGGCTCCAGGTCGACCGGGGCGATCGAGCCCCACCGCGTCCGCAACCGCTCGTACACCGCGTTCGCGTCGGCGGCCGACGTGGTCTCCGCGAGCAGCGTGCGTGCGGTCGTGTCGCCCAGCCGCAGTGCTGGGCCCGACGGCGGTGATGCGGTCACGTTTCCCCTCTCGTGGGCGGCCTGGTCCGGGTCGTGCGTGACACCGGGCACCGGCCCTCGCTCGGGATGCTAACCGCGAGCGGACCGGCATTACCAGTGGCAATGCCGCAGGTCACGATCAGGTCCGCCGCTCCAGGTCGCTTGTCGCCGCCCGGCCGGATGGGCAGGATGTGCCCTATGCCCCAGGCCACCCCACTGCTTCGACTGCTCAACGTGCTGCTCGCCCCCGGGCTGCGCACCCGCAAGGACCCGGACGCCGTCTTCGAGCGCCTCCTCGCCGACGCCCAGAGCGGCCGCGTCGCGCTCGGGGACGACGAGCTCGCGGCGCTGGACGGGCTGCGCCTGCTCCTGGCCGACCACGCCGCCAACCCCGACCTGAGCGGCATGGGCTGGTCGAGCACGCAGAGCCAGATCCGGACCCGGCTGACCAACCGTGCGATCGTCCGCGACGTCCAGGCGAGCCGGCCCGACGTGCTGGACGAGCCGGTGACGGCGCCCGTGTTCGTCGTCGGGCTGCCGCGTACCGGCACGACGGTCACCTACAACCTGATCGCCCGGCACCCCGGCAACCGTGGTCCCAAGCTGTGGGAGATGGACAACCTGGGCCTGCCGCGCCCGCAGGCGGAGCGCGAGAAGCTGATCGCCGAGGCTCGCAAGCGGTACGCGACGGTGGCGAAGCTGAGCCCGGCGTGGGGGCACCTGCACCCGCTGGTCGCCGACAGCGAGGAGGAGGACTTCATGCTGCGCGCCCACACCGAGATGTACGCGACGTGGGGTCCCGCGCCGCGGTACCTCGACTGGGTGGCGAACGCGGACCTCACCGAGGACTACCGGTTCCTGCGCAACGCCCTGCAGGTCATGGCGGCCGGCGAGGCCCCGGAGCGCTGGGTGCTCAAGCACCCGATGGACCTGTGGCGCATGCCGGAGATCCTGGCGGCCTTCCCGGGGGCGCGGTTCGTCTGGACGCACCGCGCGCCGGGCGCCACGGTCGCCTCCGGCTGCTCCATGGCCGAGGCGACGCAGGTGATGTACATCAAGCCCGGCCGGATCGACCTGGAGCGCATCGGCCAGGAGTGGCTGGACATCTCGGCCCGCGGCGTGGAGCGCGCCGTCGCCCTGCGCGAGCAGCTGCCCGACGACGCCGTGATCGACGTCGTCTACGACGACCTGATGGCGGACCCCACCACGGTGGTGCACGGCCTGTTCGAGAACCTGGGCCTGGACTGGGGTGCGGCGGACGACGCGAACCTGGCCGCGGCCCTGGACCGCAGCGGCCACCGCGCGCACGCGTACACGCTGGAGCGCTACGGCCTGGACGAGGCCAAGGTGGCCGAGGCGTTCTCGGCGTACAAGATCCCGGACTCGGTCCTGAGCTGAGCCACCGCTGGTCGAGCTTGTCGAGACCGGTCTCGACAAGCT
>NZ_JBHVEG010000258.1:0-6252 GCF_042802395.1 Promicromonospora sp. NPDC057488 | reverse complement strand
AGATCGGTCCAGGCCTGGACCGATCTCGATGCCAACTGCCGACCGCCGCCGTCACGGTGTCCGGCGGGCGTCAGTGCCCGCCCGACACCACCACGAACAGCCCGGTGGCGACCGCGCCGATCACGACGACGAGGCACAGGATCGCCCCGGCCAGCCGCAGCGGTGTGGGCCGCGGCGTCGCTGTCGCGACCCCCGGCTCGGGCGCCGCGCCCGGAGCCGTCGTCCCCGCCAGCAGGCGCAGCCCCAGCGCGAACAGCGCGGGGATCCCGGCGCCGACCAGCACGCCCGCCAGCAGCACCTGGCCCAGCGCGCCCCACTCGATGAAGTCGCTCATCGCACGTCTCCCTTCGGCGCGGCGTCCACTCCCGGGCCGCTGATCGTTCCTACCGACTCGATCGCGGGGCCCACGGACGACGCCGTCGCGACGGCGGGTACCGGGGCGATGCGCTCGCCACCGGCCTCGCCGGTGGTGGCGGCGACGGACTCGATGTCCGCGCCCTTGGCCTCGTCCCAGTCCTCGTTGACGTTGGTGTGGTCCACCGGCTTGCGCCGCGACACGATCCAGATGGCCGCCGAGGAGACCACCAGCACGCCGAAGACGGCGAGCGTGCCCGCGGTGCCGCCGATCGCGGACTCGATCCAGTGGCACAGCGCGCCCACCAGGCCCGCGGCCGGGAGGGTGAGCAGCCAGGCGACGAACATGCGCCCGGCCACGCTCCAGCGCACCTTCGCGCCCGGCATGCCGACGCCCGAGCCGAGCACTGAGCCCGTGGCGACGTGCGTGGTCGACAGCGAGAAGCCGAAGTGGCTGGACAGCAGGATGACGGCGGCCGATGACGTCTCGGCGGCCATACCCTGCCGGGTGTCGATCTCGACGAGCCCCTTGCCGAGCGTGCGGATGACGCGCCAGCCGCCCAGGTAGGTGCCCAGCGCCATCGCGACGGCGCAGCTCAGGATCACCCAGAGCGGCACGCCGGCGTCGGCGGGCACGGCGCCGCCCGCGATGAGCGCGAGCAGGATGATGCCCATCGACTTCTGCGCGTCGTTGGTGCCGTGCGCCAGCGAGACGAGCGACGCGGAGCCGATCTGGCCCCAGCGGAACCCGCGGTTGGTCAGGTCCTGCGGCACCCCGCGGGTCAGCTTGGCGACGCACCAGGTGCCGAGGCCGGCCACGGCGATCGCGATCACTGGGGCCAGCAGGGCCGGGACCAGCACCTTGGACACCACGCCGGTCCACAGCACGCCCGAGGTGCCGACGGCGGCCAGCACGGCGCCGACCATGCCGCCCACCAGGGCGTGCGAGGAGCTGGACGGGATGCCGAGCAGCCAGGTGAGCAAGTTCCAGACGATGCCGCCCACCAGGCCGGCGAGCACGACCGGCAGGGTGATGACACCGGCGTCGACGATGCCCTTGGCGATTGTCGCGGCGACGGCGAGCGAGAGGAACGCGCCGACGAGGTTGAGGACGGCGGACAGTGCGACGGCAGTCTTGGGCTTGAGCGCACGCGTGGCGATGGAGGTGGCCATCGCGTTGCCCGTGTCGTGAAAACCGTTCGTGAAGTCGAAGGCAAGCGCGGTCACGACGACGAGCGCGAGCAGGAGCGTTTCGGTCACGGCCTTGATCATGCGAGGCGAACCTGGTCAGAACTGCGTTTTTGACTGAAGTCAAGGCACTGTTCCCTCATCGTTCATCTCGTGTTTACCTGGCGGCCGACTCGATGGAGTCCGTCCTGCTCGCGCTCCGGCGACTTGTCCGGATTGGTGCCGGGCGCGGGTCAGGCCGGGGTGTACTCCGCCGCGACGTCGAGCACCCAGGTGACCCCGAAGCGATCGGTCAGCATGCCGAACGCGGGGGCCCACTGTGCCGGCGCGTAGGGCTCGACGACGGTGGCGCCGTCGGCCAGCCGCTCCCACAGGGCGCCGACCTCCTCCACGCTGTCGCCGCGCACGGACAGGAAGAACGGCTCCGAGGTGATGGTGGTGCCGTTCTCCCGGCGGGTGGTCGGGGCGGGCGGGCCTGCGGGTGCCTCGGTGCCGGGCACGTCGTAGGCCATGACCCGGAAGCCGTCGTCGGCGGTGACCTGGCCGAACACGACCCTGGCGGCGTCGGGCAGCTCGGCCGGCATGCCGAGGTCGCCGTAGGTGGTGACGAGGAGCTGCCCGCCGAAGACGGACCGGTAGAACTCCAGGGCGGCGCGGGCCTGGCCGTGGAAGTTCAGGTGGGCGACGGTGCTGATCGACATGGTGCGGTCCTTACGTGGTGGGTGCACCGCCGGAGGTCTCCGGCGGCGAGAGCCAATCTCGCAGCGGTACCGGACAGGGAACGTCCGGTACTCGTGGCACCGTGGGAGTCATGCCCACCGCGCCCTCGACCGCCACGTCCACGCGGCTGCTCTCCTTGCTCTCCCTGCTGCAGGTCCGCCGCGACTGGCCGGCCGAGCAGCTCGCGCACCGGCTCGGCGTCAGCGACCGCACCGTGCGCCGCGACGTCGACCGCCTGCGCGAGCTCGGCTATCCCGTCCGCACGGCCCGCGGGCCCGACGGCGGCTACCGGCTCGGCGCCGGCTCCGACCTGCCGCCCCTGCTGTTCGACGACGAGCAGGCGGTCGCCCTGGCCGTCGCGCTGCGCACCGCCGTCGCGACCGGGGCCGGCATCGAGGAGGCCGCCGCCCGCGCCCTGACCACGGTGCGCCAGGTGCTGCCGGCGCGCCTGCGGCAGCGGGTCGACGCCCTGGAGGTGACGGCCGCGGGGCCGCCCGGGGCCGGGGACCGCGTGGACACCGGCGTGCTGCTCGCGCTGAGCGCCACCGTCCGCTCCCGCGAGGAGGTGCGGTTCGACTACGCCGCGCCCGGGAGCCCCGGCGGCGCCGAGGCGGTGCCGGGACCGCCCCGGCGGGTGCAGCCGCACCACCTCGTGGTCCGGTCCGGCCGCTGGTACCTCGTCGGCTGGGCGCCGGAGCCGGGGGAGTGGCGCACCTACCGCGTGGACCGGATGACGCCGCGCGTCCCGAACGGGCCGCGGTTCAGCCCGCGGCCCGTGCCGGGCGGCGACGTCGGCGCGTTCCTCGAGGCCCGGTTCAAGGGATCCGCGGGGGCCGACGCCTGGCCGTGCACGGGCGAGGTGATCCTCGGCCTGCCCGCCGCGCGGGTGGCGCCGTTCGCGGGCGACGGGCTGGCCGAGGCGCTGGGCCCGGACCGCACCCGGCTGCGCACGGGGTCGTGGTCGTGGGCGGCCCTGGCGGCCACGCTGGCCCGGTTCGACGCGGAGATCGAGGTGGTGGGACCGCCCGCCCTGCGCGACGCCTTCGCGGACCTGTCGCGGCGCGCCGCGCGGGCCGCGGGGCCATGAACCCTGGTTGAGCCCTGGGTGAGCCCTAGTTCAGCCAGGAACGTGCTCCGCTTGCGCTCCGCCGTGCCCAGCCCACCTGCCGGACGTCGATGAACGCGCGGATGCACCCGGCGCACCGGTCGATGTGGGCCTCGAAGCGGCGCTGGTGGCGGGCGTCGAGCCGCCGGTCGAGGTAGCCGGGGATGGCCGCGCGGGCGGACCGGCACTCCGGCTGCTCGGCCCGTGCGGCACCGATGTCGGCACCCGCCCCGGGCTCGTCGATACACAGTGCACTCATGAACGTCACGCGAACCTGCCCCCTGCGCACGCTGCCCGGTGTCGACCGGCTGACAGCAGTCTCACCTTGGATGAGGAAGCATCGAAATTTTGCTGTGATATGACCTCCTTCTCCCGAGCGCGGGCGGTATCAGTGATTCGTCGCGCGCCCTCTTCTTCCGTATCGGTGGTTCCCCAGCAGTCCGCATGCAGGTGATGTCCCATGACCACGACCATCGTCCCGCCGCCCGGTCCGGTGCCCGGCGCGGTCACCGACGACGCCGCCCGGGTGCGCGCCGCCCTGGCCGCCCAGATCCCCGCCAAGGCGGCCGGCAACCTGCTGATCGGCACGTGGAACATCCGCGCCTTCGGCGACCTGACGCACAAGTGGCGCTCCACGCAGGACGACAGCCCCCGGCGCGACTGGCACGCGCTGACCTGCATCGCCGAGGTGGTGCGCCGGTTCGACGTCACGGCAGTCCAGGAGACCCGGCGCGACACGACCGCCCTGTTCGCGCTGCTGAGCCTGCTGGGCCCGCGGTACAGGGTGATCGCCTCGGACGTCACCGAGGGCGGACCGGGCAACGGCGAGCGCCTGGCCTACGTCTACGACTCGGAGCGGGTCCAGGCGTCCGGCCTGGTCGGGGAGCTCGTGCTGCCGGCGGGCGCGCGCAACGACGTCGAGCAGTTCGCCCGCACCCCGTACGCCGCCGGGTTCGTGCGCGGGGGCACCGAGTTCATCCTGACCACCGTGCACGTGCTGTGGGGCGAGACGCCGGCGGACCGGATCGGCGAGCTGACCGCGTTCGCCACCTGGATGCGGGGCTGGGCCGACCGGCCCGGCGACTGGAACCACAACCTGCTGGTGCTCGGCGACTTCAACCTCGACCGGCTCGACGACCCGCTGTTCGAGGCCTTCGCCTCGACGGGCCTGTGGCCGCCCGCCGAGCTGAACAAGGTGCCCCGGACGATCTTCGACGACGACAAGGACCAGCACCAGTACGACCAGATCGCGTGGTTCAGCGACCCCGCCCGGCCCGGCGCGCCCTCCCTGCTCGACGGGCTGACGTACACGGGCCGGGGCGGCAGCTTCGACTTCGTCCCGCACGCGCTGCGGGACCTCACGCGGACCCAGGTGTCCTGGCGGCTGAGCGACCACTACCCGCTGTGGCTGGAGTTCAGTGCCCCACCGACGCCGTGACCAGCCAGGCCGTGAGCAGCACGATCACCACCATGAGCGCCGTCTCCCGGCCGGTGCTGCGCCGCAGGACGCCGCCCGCGGTCGCGGACCGGCCCGCGTGCCGGACCACGCCGCGGCGTCGGGCGGTGAGCCGGGGGACCACCCGGAAGTGGTTGTGCGCGCCGACCGCCGCGACGAGCACCACGAGGGCCACCTTGGCCAGCAGGAACAGGCCCCACTCGCTCTCCCGGAGCTGCGCCGGGTGGTCGAGGATGCCGACGGCGAGGACCACCCCGGCCACGCCGACGACGGCGGCGGCCACGGCCGCCACGACGGAGAACCGGGCGCCCAGCAGGGCGGCGTCGAGGTCGCGGCCGTCGCGGCGGCGGGAGCGCAGCAGCAGGGCGAGCGTGACGACGCCGCCCACCCAGGTCGCGGCGGCCGCGAGGTGCGCGACGTCGGCGGTGACCACGAGCCAGCGCGGCTCGACGGTGTTGCTGTGCCCGGCCAGCACCTGCCCGGCGCCGGCCAGCACGGTGCCGACCGCGGCGGCCCAGGAACCCGGTAGCGAGCGCCAGGCGCCGGCCGCGATCGCGACGCCGCCCGCGGCCTGCAGGCCCGCGTCCCACCGGGTGGTGCCCGTGAGCGAGTCGCCGATCGCGGCCGGCGAGACGGCGGCCGCGAGGTCGCCGTGCGCCACGAGCACCGACCCCGCCAGCACGCGGACCACGAGGCCCGCGAGGAGCACCCCGCCCGACCAGCGGACCAGGCGCAGCACGGCGGGCACGTCGGCCTCGTCCCGGCCGCGCAGCACCAGGGCCGCGAACGCCAGCGCGCCGCCCGCGACCAGGGCGCCCCAGAGCGCGCCCGCACCGCCGAGCCGGGCGACCGCCCCGGCGGCGTCGGTCGCGGGGGAGTCCATGCCGGCCATGTCGTGGCCCATGTCGTGGTCCGTGCCGCTCATGCCGTTCATGTCGTGGCCGGAGGAGGTCGGAGACGGTGTCGCGGAGGGCGTCGCCGTCGGTTCTGCGGCGGCCGCGACGGCGAACCCGAACGTGCCCTCCAGCGGGTGGCCGTCCTGGGCGGCGGCGGTCCAGGTCACGGTGTAGCGGCCGGCGGGCAGCGCCGCGGCCGGGGTCGCGACGAGGGCCACGCCGTCGCCGGCCGCGGCGACGTCGGCCGGGACCGCGCCGTCGGGGCCCTCGATGACCACGCCGTCGCCGAGCAGGCTCACGGGCAGGGTGAACCGCAGCGTGACCTCGGTGACCGGGGCCTGCGCGGTGGAGCCGTCGGCGGGCGCCGTCGACTCCAGGCGGGTGTGCGCGGCGGCGGGCGGCGCCCACGACGTCAGCAGCGGGGCCGTCAGCAGCAGGGCCGCGAGCAGCCCGGCGGCCGTGCGGGTCAGGACCGTGCCGGGGTGCGCCCCGGCGAGCGTTCTGCGCATGTGCGCGCTCCTTCGGGAGTGGGT
>NZ_JBHVEG010000257.1:0-6286 GCF_042802395.1 Promicromonospora sp. NPDC057488 | reverse complement strand
GTGGGGGGGCTCGCCGGCCCCGTCGCCTCGGGGGTGCGGGCGGGGGCCGCGGCCCGCCCCCGGCGGGTCGGGGCGCTCGGGGCGGACGCCCCCCCCGGGCCGGCCCCCTGGGGCGGGGCCGCCCGGGCCGCCTACGAGCCGGGCCGCACCAGGCCCGTCTCGTAGGCGGTCACCACGGCCTGCACGCGGTCGCGCGCGTCGAGCTTGGCCAGGATCCGGCCCACGTGCGTCTTGACCGTCGCCTCGGCGACGAACAGGTCCGCGGCGATCTCCGTGTTGGACCGGCCGCGTGCCATCAGCACCAGCACCTCGCGCTCGCGGCCCGTCAGCCCCGCCAGCGCCTCCTGCGGGCCCGCCGCCTCCTCCGGCGGCAGCGCCGTGACCAGCCGCTCCATCAGCCGCCGCGTGGACGACGGCGCGATCACCGCGTCGCCCTGGTGCACCGTGCGGATCGCGGTGAGCAGCTCCTCCGGCTGGGCGTCCTTGAGCAGGAACCCGCTGGCGCCGGCCCGGATCGCGTCCAGCACGTACTCGTCCAGGTCGAACGTCGTGAGCACGACGACGCGGGGGTCGCCCGCCGCGACACCGCCGTCGCCCAGCAGCGCCCTCGTCGCGGTCAGGCCGTCCATGCCCGGCATGCGCACGTCCATCAGCACCACGTCGGACACCGTCCGCGCGAGCATGCGCACCGCGTCCCGGCCGTCGTCGGCCTCGACCACCACCCGCAGGTCCGGCTGGGAGTCGATCACCATCCGCAGGCCCGCGCGGACCAGCGGCTGGTCGTCGACCAGGGCCACCCGTACGGGGGCGTCCAGGGCGTCAGTCATCGTTCTCCTCGGTCGTCGTGCTCGGTTCGGTGGTGGCCGGGCCCGCCGCCGCGGGTTCGGCGGGCTCAAGGGTGCCCGCGGTCGCGGGGCGTTCGGCGCGCGGGATCGGCACGACGAACCGGACCGAGAACCCGCCGCCCCGGCGCGGACCCGCCGTCAGCGTCCCGCCGAACATCTCGGCGCGCTCCCGCATGCCCAGCAGGCCGTACCCGGCCGAGGGCTGCTCCGCGGGGTCGGCCGAGCCGGCGGCCGCGAGGCCGCGGCCGTCGTCGTCCACGCGCAGCTCCACCTCCTCCTCGCCCCAGCACAGCAGCATGGTGACGGCGGGACGGGGCCCGGCGTGCTTGCGCACGTTGGTGAGCGCCTCCTGGCACACGCGGAACAGCGTGAGCCCGACGCCGGGCGGCAGCCGCCGCTCGACGCCCACCCGCGCCCAGGAGACCCGCAGGCCGTCGTCGCGGGCCTGGTCCACGAGGTCGCGCAGGTTCGTGACGTCCGGCTGGGGGCGCAGGGGCGCCGCGCCGTCCGCCGGGGACGGCGTCGCCGGGCGGGCGCCCCCGGCGTCCGGGGCCGCCGGGGTGCTCCCGGTGGTCGGTCGAGGGCGGGCGCGGGCCACGCCGGCGGGGGCCACCAGGCCCAGCGGCGTCGAGCCCCGGTCCGGGCCCTCCCGCAGCACGCCCAGCAGGCGCCGCATGTCGGCCAGCGCGGCCCGTCCGGTCTCCGCGATCGTGCCGAGGGCACGCTCAGCGGCGGCCGGGTCGGCGGCCGCGGCGTACCGGCCGCCGTCGGCCTGCGCGATGACCACGGACAGGGAGTGGGCCACGATGTCGTGCATCTCGCGTGCGATGCGGGCCCGCTCGGCGGCCGTGGAGATCTGGGCCTGCTGGTCGCGCTCGATCTCGAGGCGCTCGGCGCGGTCGCGCATGGCGACGAGCATCGACCGCCGCGACCGGCGGACCAGGCCGAACGCGAAG
This sequence comes from Promicromonospora sp. NPDC057488, assembly GCF_042802395.1. NCBI lineage: Bacteria > Bacillati > Actinomycetota > Actinomycetes > Micrococcales > Promicromonosporaceae > Promicromonospora > Promicromonospora sp. NPDC057488. The sequence goes on along the minus strand of NZ_JBHVEG010000257.1, from coordinate 4,485 downwards.
GAGCAGGCCAGGAACGTCACGATCACCACGACCGTGCCCGCGATCGGGCCGAAGTCCGGCGAGTAGTCCGAACCCTGGTACTGGAACCACATCACCGCGCCCACGGTCAGCGGGCCGACCACTGCCATCCCGCACGCCATCAGGTACGCCCAGCGGGGCCCGTAGACGGTGATGCAGTACATCGACACCAGCACGGCCAGGTCGGCGGGCACCAGCACCGGGACGCGGAAGGCGATGAGCTGCACCATGCACACCACGAAGACGGCGACGCACGAGGCGACCGGTCGGGTGCGGCACCAGGCGAGCGGCGCGACCACCGCGGCGGAGATCAGGGCGGCCTTGGTGGCCGACAGGTAGTAGGGGGCGCTGTCGCCCGCGGTGACCGCCACGACGAGCACCGCCAGCACCGTGATGACGAGGTCCACCACGAACCGGTACCGCTCGGACCAACCCGCCCACCGTTCGTACCAACCCATGCAGGTCAGAGTAGGTGGAACCGTTGCGCCGGCGCGTCATACCGTGGTAGCACTTGCGCCATGGCGGTGTCAGCCGAAAGGATTCGGTACGAGCCCTGTCAAGAGGCGTGACCGGGTAGCGCCAGAGCGTCGGTTATGCCCTACGATGGCGAAATGACTCACGTACTCCTAGCCGAGGACGACCCGGCCATTGCCGAGCCGTTGGCACGAGCGCTCTCCCGTGAGGGATACGACGTCGTCGTGCAAGGAACCGGCAAAGGTGCGATCGAGAGCTCGACCGGTGCGGACATCGTAGTTCTGGACCTGGGCCTTCCCGACATGGACGGGCTCGATGTCGCGCGCGAGATCAGGGCCAATGGCCTCACCGTTCCCGTCCTGGTGCTGACCGCCCGCGCCGACGAGGTCGACCTCGTCGTGGGCCTTGACGCAGGTGCCGACGACTACGTCACCAAGCCCTTCCGCCTGGCCGAGCTGCTCGCCCGCGTGCGGGCGCTGCTGCGCCGTTCGCACGGCGAGACCGGCGAGGAGGAGGAGCTGCACGCGCAGGACGTCCGCGTCGACGTCTCCGCGCACCGCGCCTTCCAGGGCGACCGCGAGCTGCACCTGACCACCAAGGAGTTCGACCTGCTGCGCGTGCTCGTGCAGAACGCCGGCTCCGTCGTCGTCCGCGACACCCTGATGCGCGACGTGTGGGGCTCCGACCCGGTCGGTTCCACCAAGACGCTGGACATGCACGTGTCCTGGCTGCGCCGCAAGCTCGGTGACGACGCCAACGCCCCGCGCTACGTCTCCACCGTGCGTGGCCTCGGCTTCCGTTTCGAGATCGGGGCGAGCTAGCCAGATGCGCGCCCGCGTACTGCAGGCGACGATCGCCGCGGTTGCGGTCGCGGTCCTGCTCCTGGGCATCCCGCTCGCGATCTTCGGTGCCCGCTACATCTACGGCCAGGAAGTTCAGCGGGTCGAGACCCGGGCGCAGGACCTCCTGGCTTCCTCCGTCAACTCCTACGAGCGCAACCGCTCGGCCGCCGAGGCCGGGTTCGTCGACCAGTCGGTCGTCGACCGCGCCGTGCAGCCGCAGGGCAACGACATCGTCGCCTACGTGACGGTGAACCAGCCGAACGGCGAGCAGCTCGTCTCGGGCGAGCCCGTGGCCGGTGCCACCATCGACCGCGGGCTCACGTCCGAGGAGCAGCCCGTCATGGGCGTGGTGGTCTCCGTCTCGGCCTGGCCGGCGTACATCAAGGCGATCAACGTCGTGGTGCTCGTCGTGTTCGGCAGCGTGGGGGCGTTCGCCGCCGGCGCGGTCACGGCGGCCTGGCAGGCCAACCGGCTGGCGCAGCCGTTCGTGTACCTCGCGGCGTCGGCGGAACAGCTCGGCGCGGGACAGGTGCGTCCACGGCTGGATCCCTCCGGTGTGGAGGAGATCGACCTGGTGGCGGCCGAGCTGGCCCGCAGCTCGGACCGGCTCGCGGCGCGGCTCGCCGTGGAGCGGCAGTTCACCTCGGACGCCTCGCACCAGCTCCGCACGCCGCTGACGGCGCTCACGATGCGCCTGGAGGAGATCACGCTCACCTCCAGCGAGCCCGACGTGCAGGAGGAGGCCCGGATCTCCCTCGAACAGGTGGAACGCCTGGTCGGGGTGGTCGACGACCTGCTCGCCCGCTCGCGGCGCGCGCAGGGCGGCACCACGGAGTCCGTGGACGTCGCCGTCGTCTTCCTCCAGCAGGAGGAGGAGTGGCGCGAGTCCTTCGAGCGCGCAGGCCGGCACCTGAACGTCGAGGACTCGGGCGGCGCCCGCGTCCTGGCCACCCCCGGTGCCCTGGCCCAGGTGCTGTCCACGCTGCTGGAGAACTCGCTCAAGCACGGCGGCGGCACCACGACCCTCCGGATCCGCGAGGGCCAGCGCGGCGCCATGGCCGTCGAGGTCACGGACGAGGGCGAGGGCGTGCCCGAGGACATGCAGGGCAAGATCTTCGAGCGGGGCGTCACGTCCGGCGCGGGGACCGGCCTGGGCCTCGCCCTGGCGCGTGACCTCGTCGCCGCCGACGGCGGGAACCTGCAGCTCACCCAGCGCACGCCGCCGGTGTTCTCGGTGTTCCTGTCGGGCGTGCCGAAGACCCTCGACCCGCACCAGGTGCTGCCGGTGGGGTCGAAGATCTCCACCCTCGGTCAGAAGAAGGTGCGCGGCCGCCGGTAGGCTTCACCGACGTGAGCGCAACAGATTCCACTCAGTCCGGCCCGCCCGTCGTCGCCGTCGTGGGCGGCGGGCAGCTGGCCCGCATGATGGCCCCCGCCGCCGGAGAGCTGGGCATCCGGCTGCGCGTCCTGGTCGAGGACCCGGCGTCGTCCGCGGCGCAGGTCGTCACCGACGCCCCGGTGGGCGTCGCGTCCGACGAGGCCGCGATCCGCGCCCTGATCGCGCCGGACGGCGACCGCTCCGCCGCCGTGCTCACGTTCGAGCACGAGCACGTGCCGAACGCGCTGCTCACGGACCTGATCGAGCACGGCACGCCCGTGCGCCCCGGCCCGCACGCGCTGGTGCAGGCGCAGGACAAGATCGTGATGCGGCAGCGGCTGACCGAGCTCGGCGTGCCGTGCCCCCGGTGGGCCCCGCTGCCGGCGTCGTCCCCGGAGGAGGGGCGGGCCGCCCTGGCGGCCTTCCTCGACGAGGTGGGCGGCAGCGCCGTGGTGAAGACCTCCCGCGGCGGCTACGACGGCAAGGGCGTGCGGGTGGTCACCTCCCCGGACGACGTCGCCGACTGGTTCGCCGCGGTGGCCGACGGCGGCCCGCAGCTCCTGGTCGAGGAGAAGGTGCCGTTCACGCGGGAGCTCGCGGCGCTGGTGGCCCGCCGCCCGTCGGGCGAGGTGCGGCCGTGGCCCGTCGTGGAGTCGATCCAGCGCGACGGCGTCTGCTCCGAGGTGATCGCCCCCGCACCGGGCCTGTCCGCCGAGCTGGACGCCCAGGCCCGCGAGATCGCGACCACGGTGGCCGAGGGCCTGGACGTGACCGGTGTGCTGGCCGTCGAGCTGTTCGAGGTCCCCGGGCCCGACGGGACGCCGACGGTGGTGGTCAACGAGCTCGCGATGCGCCCGCACAACAGCGGGCACTGGACCATCGACGGCGCCGTGACCAGCCAGTTCGAGCAGCACCTGCGCGCGGTCCTGGACCTGCCGCTCGGCGCCGCCGAGCCGACGGCCACCTGGACCGTCATGGCGAACGTGCTGGGCTCGACGCTCGACGAGCTCACCGACGCGCTGCCGGACGTGCTCGCCGCGTTCCCCGAGGCGCGCGTCAACCTGTACGGCAAGGGCATCCGGCCGGGCCGCAAGCTGGGGCACGTGAACGTGAGCGGCGACGACCTGGCCGAGGTCCGGCGCCGTGCGGTCGCGGCCGCGGCGCTGCTGCGCGGCGATTCGCGGGTCGAGCCTGTCGAGACCATCACCACGGAAGAGGCGAACGCATGAGCACCAACCCGCAGGTCGGCATCGTCATGGGGTCGGACTCCGACTGGCCCGTCATGCAGGCGGCGGCCGAGGCGCTGGACGAGCTCGGCGTGCCGGTCGAGGTCGACGTCGTCTCCGCGCACCGCATGCCCACCGAGATGATCGACTACGGCCGCCAGGCCGCGGACCGCGGGCTGCGCGTGATCATCGCGGGCGCGGGCGGCGCGGCGCACCTGCCCGGCATGCTGGCGTCGGTGACGCCGCTGCCCGTGATCGGGGTGCCGGTGCCGCTCAAGTACCTCGACGGCATGGACTCGCTGCTCTCGATCGTGCAGATGCCGGCCGGCGTGCCGGTCGCCACGGTGTCGATCGGCGGGGCGCGCAACGCGGGCCTGCTGGCGGCGCGCATCCTCGGCTCCGGGGCGGGCGACGAGGCGGCGGCGCTGCGGGAGCGCATGGTGGCGTTCCAGGCCGAGCTGAGCGCGGTGGCGCACGCCAAGGGCGAGAAGCTGCGCGCCCAGCGCTGACCCCTGACGTGTCAGACGCCCAGGTCCCTCGAGGGACC
>NZ_JBHVEG010000256.1:0-6407 GCF_042802395.1 Promicromonospora sp. NPDC057488 | reverse complement strand
GCCGGAAGCTCCGGCTGGCAGCAAGTGCATGGTCGTTTTCTGCGCTCCGGCCGGCGCAGGTCCGGGTGCGATGATGATCGCGCGAGTGGAACACCCCGTCCGTTTCGGCGAAGCGAGAGTCATGACCCAGCACCCGGACACCGCGCCCGTGGACATCGCGCACAAGGACACCGCCCACCAGGAGACCGCCCCGTCCGAGGCCCTGGAGTCGCACCCGGCGCGGGAGCTGCGGTCGGACGCGCGCGACAACCGCGAGCGCATCCTCCAGGTGGCGCGCAAGACGTTCGCGGAGCAGGGCATCGACGTCCCGATGCGGGAGCTGGCCCGCCGCGCCGGCGTCGGGCCGGCCACGCTCTACCGGCGCTTCCCGACCAAGGAGGCGCTGGTCACCGAGGCGTTCGGCGAGCAGATGGCGACGTGCACCTCGATCGTCGAGCAGGGCCTGGCCGACCCCGACCCCTGGCACGGGCTGTCGACCGTGATCGAGGAGGTGTGCGTCATGCACGCCCTGGACCGCGGCTTCACCGCCGCGTTCGTCACCGCGTTCCCCCAGGCCGTCGACTTCGCCCGGGAGCGCACGCGCGCCCTGCGCGCGCTCGGCGAGCTCATCCGGCGCGCGAAGGAGACCGGCGGCCTGCGCCGCGACTTCGTGCTCGACGACCTGATCATGCTGATCATGGCGAACTCCGGCATCCGCGCTACGTCCCGCAAGGCGGCCGTGGCCGCCTCGCGCCGGTTCGCGGCCCTGCAGATCCAGTCGATCAGCGCCCGGCCGGACGTCGCACCTCTGCCGCCCGCGGTCCGGCTGCCGCTCCTGGCCGCGATGTAGGGCGCGATGTAGGGCGCACTGGCATCATCACGCGCAACGTGCAAAGCACACCGGGAACTGAGAACAGTGATCGAGAACCACGCGACGAGAACAGGACTGTGCCTTGGTCAAGAAAGCAGTGATTGCCGTGGCGGGTTTCGGCAGCAGATTCTTTCCCGTCGCGAAATCCATCAACAAATGCATGCTCCCGGTGCTGAATCGACCGGTGGTCGACTTCGCGGTCGAGGACTGCCTCGCCGCCGGCGTGGAACGTATCGCGTTCGTCGTCGCGCCGGGCGAGGGCGGCCGACAGGTCCGCCACTACTTCAGCCACGACCCCGACATCGAGTCCCACTTCAAGGAGCGCGGCTGGGAGCAGAAGTACGAGCAGATCTCCGGCTTGCACCAGCGAGCGGAGTTCAGCTTCATCGAGCAGCCGCGCGACGGCCGCTACGGCACGGCACTCCCGGCCATGCTCGCCGAGGACTTCGTGGCGGACGACGACTTCTTCCTGATCGCCGGCGACGATCTGCTGTTCCGGCCCGACGGCGGCTCCGATCTCGCGGACCTCGCCGCGGCGCGGGATCGCGCGGGGGTCGCCGCCGCCCTGGGTGCCGCCGTCGTCCCGGGCGCCGACGCCGGTCGCTACGGGGTGCTGACGACCCGCGACGCCGGGGCCCGCTTCCCGTTCCTCGACGCGATCGTCGAGAAGCCCGCAAGCTTCACGGCTCCCGAGGCGTACGCCAACATCAGCCGGTCCCTCCTGCCCGCCGCCGTGCTGCCGTACTTCCGCCGCCTGCAGGCCGCCGAGAATGGTGAATACCAGGCGACTGACGCCATCGGCGCATTCGCCGAGGACCACGACACATTGATCCACCCGGTCGGCGGTCGTTATTTCGACTGCGGGAACACGAGCGGCTGGCTCGCCGCCAATCTGTTCGCCGCGGAGAACGAGAACTGAGGATCGTCGAGGTCGTCGGACCTGGGTTCGGCACAGGCAGAAAGTGTGCCCCCTGGGGCACGTCCGGCATCTGGTTCTGACCCGATGTCGCGGCGTGCCCCTGGGAGCGTGCCCCGGGAGCGCGTCCCCGGACCAGGCCCCGGATCGCGCCCTACGACCGCGCCCGCCCTACGAACGGGCCCGCCCGACGAAGGACTCGACCCCGTCCAGGACCCGCGACAGCCCGAACTCCCAGGCGCGCTCGGCGTCGTGCAGGCCGCCGTACCCGGAGGTCGCAGCCGTGCCGACCCGGGCCGCGAGCGCGAAGCGCTCCCCCAGGACGCGCGCCATGTGGGGCTCGTGCGCCGCCCACCACTCCGCGTCGCCCTGGCCGGACCGCTCCGGGAGCGACTGCCACGCCGCCAGGCCGGCCGTCGCGTCGCGGACGTAGCCGAGCACCAGGGTCAGCACGAGGTCCATCTCGACGTCGGTCAGCCCGATCCCGTCGACGGCGTGCAGCTCGGCGTCGTACTTGGCGATCGTCCCGGGCCCGAGCGGGGGCCGGCTCTCGAAGCGGGCCAGCAGCCACGGGTGCCGCTCGTAGAGCGCCCGGTTCGCGCGCGCGACCTGCTCCAGCCGCGAGCGCCAGCCGTTCCCGACGGGGCTGCCGTCGCCACCGCCCGTCCTGTTCTCGTCGCCCGTCCCGTCCCCGCCGCCGGCCCCGTCCCAACCGCCTGCGCCCTTCCCGCCGTCGTCATAGCGGACCTCCGCGAGCACCCGGTCGACCATGAGGTCGAGCAGCTCCGCCTTGTCCTGCACGTGCCGGTAGAGCGACATGGCACCGACACCCAGCCGGTCCGCGACCCGCCGCATCGAGAGGCTGTCGAGGCCCCCGTCGTCCGCGGCCGCCACCCCGGCCGCCACGATCCGGTCGAGATCGAGCCCGGGCTTGCGGCCGAGCCCGGAGGGCACCCGAGTGCCCCACAGCAGGTCCAGCGTGCGCACCTGGTCGCGCTCGCCCCCGGAATCTCCCACGCGCTGCCTCCTCGAGAATGTGCTGCCCGAACGGGCCGCCGGCACGCCTGCTCGCCGAGCGAGACTCCGACCCGGTCTCAACCGGACCCGACTCGACCCAACCCGACCCAACCCGGCCCGCGCCGGCCCGACGTCGACTATAGTTTGCGTACGCCGTACCCAAATGGTCGGCGACACACCAGACACATCACAACTGGGAGGCACGAGTGGTTGCAGCAGCATTCCGGGTGGGCCTGCGCGTCGGCGACGTGGTCGCCGCGGCGCACCTCTACCGCGGGTTCGGGTTCGACGACGTCGGCACGATCCCCGGCCCCGACGGCACCCCGGTCATGACGATCCTCGCGCGCGGCGAGGTCCAGCTCATCGTGGACGCGCTGGTCGGCATGCCGTTCCCCGACACCGAACGCGAGCGGCTCACGCAGGGCGGCCCGCGCGGCCTCGGCGTGGCCATCGGGCTGGGCGTGGACGACCTGGCCGCGAGCTACGACTACTGCCGGTCGGCGGGGTGCACCATCACGTCCGAGCCGGCCGACGAGGCCTGGGGCGACCGCGTCTTCGAGTGCGTGGACCCGTTCGGCTACCAGTGGGAGTTCTCCCAGCCCCTCAAGGACTGGGACGCCGCCTCAGGGCTGGACGCCGCGCAGGAGAGCTGGTTCGGCGCTCAGGCCTGAGCGGGCTGAGCCGGCCGGGCCGGCGCCGGGTCGTCGTCGAGCGCGCCGCGCACCTCGCGCACGATGCGCGCCATCGCCTCCTCGGCGGCCTCGGCGTCGCCCGCGGCGACCGCCCGCGCCACCGCCTCGTGCGCCTCGAGCGCCTCCGGCACGGGGTAGGCGGGCATGAGCCCCAGGTGGATCCGCCCGGAGATGACGACGGCGACGACGTCGGCGAGCGCGCTGAACAGCTCGTTGCCGCTGGACCGCATGAGCAGCTCGTGCATCCGGATGTCGAGCGCCAGGAACTCCGCGCCGTCACCCTCGCCCGCCTCACCGAGCTTGCGCATCTGGCTCGCGGTGGCGACCAGCTCGTCGCGCACGGCCGCCGTCGCGCCGCGTGCCGCCCCCGCGGCGGCGCGCGGCTCGACCGCCTGCCGCAGCTCGGTCAGCGAGCGCAGCTGCGAGGTGCGCCCCGGACCGTCGAGGCGCCAGGCGATCACCCGGGGGTCGAGCACGTTCCAGGACGGGTGCGGCAGCACGACGATCCCCACCCGGGGGCCGGACCGAACCAGCCCGAGGCCCTCGAGCAGGCGCATCGCCTCGCGCGCCACGGTGCGCGACACCCCGAACTCGGCGCCGATGCCGTCGAGCGTCAGCGCGGCACCCGCCGGCAGCTCACCACCGGTGATGCGCCGGCCCAGAGCGTCGAGGACGGGGCTGTGCAGCACTGGGGGCATGCTCACAGGATAGTTGGCGGCAATTGGTCACACCATTGGTGACATGAATCACGCGCGAATGGTGTCATCAATGGGTGAAGATAGGTGCCATGGACACAGACGTCACCGGGACAGAGATGTTCTCGACCCAGACAACCAGCGGCGGGGCCGACCCCGCCGGGACCGACCACCCGCCTCAGGCCATCGTGGTGATGGGCGTGGCCGGATCGGGCAAGACCACGGTCGCCGCCCTCCTGGCCGGACGCCTGGGGGCGTCGTTCGCGGAGGGCGACGACTTCCACTCCCCCGCGAACGTCGCCAAGATGGCCGCGGGCCACCCCCTGGACGACGACGACCGCTGGCCCTGGCTGCGCGGGATCCGCGACTGGTTCGCCAAGGAGCTGAACGAGGGCCGCAGCGCCGTCGTGCCGTGCAGCGCCCTGCGCCGCAGCTACCGCGACCTGCTGGAGACGGCCGGCAGCGAGACGACGGGCCCCGTGCGGTTCGTCCACCTCACCGGCTCGTACGACCTGCTGCGCACCCGCATCCAGGGCCGCGCCGGGCACTTCATGAAGCCCGAGATGCTCGACAGCCAGCTCGCCGCGCTCGAGCCGCTGGAGGACGACGAGCCCGGGTTCGGCGTGGACATCACGCCGCGGCCCGACCAGATCGTCGACGAGATCCTGCGCCAGCTGGGAGAGGACGACTGATGCTCAACACCACTCTCGCCACCGCCCTCCCCAACGCCTTCCCCGTCGCCGCCGCGGCCGCGGACGCCGAGCCGACCGCCTCGACGTCGCAGCTCGTGCTCGCCGCCGTGATCGGCATCGTCGTCATCGTCGGGCTCATCGTGTGGCTGAAGATGCACCCGTTCCTGGCCCTCGTGCTCGGGTCGGGCGCGCTCGCGCTCGTGGCCGGGACGGGCCTGACCGACACGTTCACCAGCTTCACCGCGGGCCTCGGCACCACCGTGGCCGGCGTCGGCGTGCTGATCGCGCTCGGCGCGATCATCGGCAAGCTGCTCATCGACTCGGGCGGCGCCGACCAGATCGTCGACACGATCCTCGACCGGACGCCCGCGAAGCGCCTGCCCTGGGCCATGGCGCTCATCGCGTTCGTGGTCGGCATCCCGTTGTTCTTCGAGGTCGGCGTCGTGCTGCTGATCCCGGTCGTGATGATCGTGGCGCGCCGCATGCGCGCGAACCCCATCCTGGTCGGCATCCCGGCGCTCGCCGGGCTCTCCGCCCTGCACGGCCTGGTGCCGCCGCACCCCGGGCCCCTGCTCGCCATCGACGCGCTCGGCGCCAACCTGGGCCTCACGCTGGGGCTCGGGCTGCTGGTCGCCGTCCCGACGGTGATCATCTCCGGGCCGCTGCTCGCCATCCCGCTCACCCGCTGGGTCCGGCTCGACCCCCCGACCACCGTGCTTGGCGTGCCCGACGACGTTACGGGCGGCTCGGGCGCGACCGGCACGGGCGGCTCGGGCTCCGGCTCGGGCAAGGGCGACGCCACCGGGACCGCCACGGCCACCGCGACCGGCACCACCGCCGGCACGAAGACCCTGCGCAAGCCGTCGTTCGGCATCTCGGTCCTGGTCGTGCTGCTCCCCGTGATCCTGATGCTCGCGCGGTCCGTCGTCGAGGTCGCGGGTGCGACCGACACGGGCTACGGCACGATCCTGGAGTTCCTGGGCGAGCCCCTGGTCGCCCTGCTCATCACGTCGCTGTTCGCGCTGGTGGCCTTCGGCACCGGCGTCGGCCGTTCGCTGCAGCAGGTCGGCGACCTGGTCGGCTCCTCGTTCGCGCCGATCGCCGGGATCCTGCTCATCGTGGGCGCCGGCGGCGGGTTCAAGCAGACGCTCGTGGACTCGGGCGTCGGCGACGTCATCGCGTCCGGCATCGCCGACGCCGGGATCACCCCGCTGCTGGCCGGCTGGCTCGTGGCGGCGCTGATCCGCATCGCGACCGGCTCGGCCACGGTCGCGACGATCACCGCCGCGGGCATCATGGCACCGCTGGCGGCAGGCCTGGAGCCCACGCAGGCGGCGCTGCTCGTGCTGGCGATCGGCGCGGGCTCGGTGTTCCTCTCCCACGTGAACGACGCAGGCTTCTGGCTCGTCAAGGAGTACTTCGGCATGACGGTCGGCCAGACCTTCAAGACCTGGTCGCTCATGGAGTCCGTGCTCTCGGTGGTCGCCCTGGCGGTGGTCCTGCTCCTGGGCGTCTTCGTCTAGCGCCGGTCCAGACCCGCAGAAC
>NZ_JBHVEG010000255.1:0-6493 GCF_042802395.1 Promicromonospora sp. NPDC057488 | reverse complement strand
GCCTAAGTTTCTCCGCTCTGGAAGATCCCAGAGCGGAGAAACTTAGGCCTCGAAGGGGAGGCACCAGGCCCGGCTCACCGAGTCGGCCCGACGACGGCAGCCGCGGCCGGTCGGAGCCCGACGGCGACAGCCCCGCGACGACTCAGAAGTCGAAGTCGTCGATGTTGCTCTTGTCGAACACGAACGGCTCGCCGAGCACGACCACGCCGTCGGCCCCCACGGTGTACTCACCGAGGCGGCCGGCCTCGAAGGTGTCGCCCTCCGCACCCGTGATGTCGCCCGCCACCAGGGCCGCGGCGGCCTCGGTCGCCAGGTAGCCCAGGTCGGTCGGGTTCCACAGCGCGAACGCCTCGACGGTGCCGTCCTCGACGTACTCGCGCATCTGGTTGGGCGTGCCGAGGCCGGTGACCGCGACCTTGCCCTTGTACTCGGACGTCGAGACGTACCGCGCGGCCGCGGCGATGCCGACGGTCGTGGGCGAGACGATCCCCTTCAGGTCCGGGTGCGACTGCAGCAGCGCCGCGGTCTTGTCGAACGACGTCTGGTCGTCGTCGTCGCCGTAGGCGGTCTCCACGAGCTTGATGTCCGGGTAGTCGGACGCCAGCTTCTCCTCCATGATCGCGATCCACGCGTTCTGGTTGGTCGCGTTGGCCGACGCCGACAGGATGGCGATCTCGCCCTCGCCGCCGATCTGGTCGGAGATGAGCTCGAGCTGCTTGTCGGCGATGCCCTCGGCCGAGGCCTGGTTGACGAACAGGTCGCGGAACTGGGGCTCGGTGTCGGAGTCGAACGTGACCACCTTGGTGCCCGCCGACCGCGCCTCGTCGAGCGCGTCACCGATCGCCGTCGGGTCGTTGGCCGAGACGATCAGCGCGCTGACGCCCTGCTGGGCGGCGGTGTTGATGAACGGGACCTGCGAGTCGGGGGACGCCGTGTCCGGCCCTACCTCCTCGACGGTGGCGCCGAGCTCGCCGGCCGCCTCCTGGGCCCCGGCGGTCGACGCCTCGAAGTACGGGTTACCGAGGTTCTTGGGCAGCATGGTCATGGTGACGTCGCCGGACGCACCGCTCGCGCCGCCGTCACCACCGTCCCCGCCGTCGCCCCCGGAGCCGCAGGCGGCCAGGCCGACCGCCAGTACAGCGGCCGTGCCGGCCGCGAGCACAGATGTGAGCTTCATCGTTCGTCTCCCTAGCTTCCGTGCCCGGCGGACGAGCGCCGTCGGACCCTGAGGCCCCCCGCGATGCGCGGGGCGACCACCGACACGACGAGCGCCGTGCCGATCACGATGTTGATGACGTTGACGGTGACGCCCTCCAGCCGCAGGGCGCTGCCGAGCACGCCGATCAGCAGCACGCCCGCGACCACGCCGTGGATGGCGCCGCGGCCGCCGAAGATCGACACCCCGCCCAGCAGCACCGCCGCCACGACCTGCAGCTCCAGGCCGGTCGCGTTGTCGCCGCGGGCGCTGCCGTAGCGGAGCGTGTAGTAGACGCCCGCGAGCGCCGAGACCGCCCCGGACAGCACGAACAGGATGAGCAGGGTGCGCTTGACGTCGACGCCGGAGAACCGGGCGGCCTCGCTGCTGCGGCCGATGTCGAGCACGTTCCGGCCGAACGGGGTGGCGTGCAGCAGCACGGCGAAGACGGCGATCAGCAGGACCAGCCCGAGGGTGATCGCCGGCCAGGGCGACTCCCCCAGCTTCTCGGTGGCGCCGTCGGTCCAGGACTCGGGGAAGTCGGTGACGGCGGTGGTGCCCAGCAGGCCCACGGCGAGGCCGCGGTAGAGGGCGAGGGAGCCGATGGTGACCGCGAGCGACGGCAGGCCGCCGTAGGCGACGAGCGCCCCGTTGAGCGCGCCGCACACCGCGCCGAGCAGCACGGAGGCCGGCAGCGCGAGCCACAGGTCGGCGCCGGCCTGGTGCAGCAGCCCGAAGGTGACGCTGGACAGGCCGACGACGGACGCCACGGACAGGTCGATCTCGCCGGTGGCGATGATCAGCGTCATGGGCAGCGCGATGAGCAGCACGGGGGCGACGTCGAGCACCAGGTAGGTGATGGTGAGCGGGCCGTCGAAGCCCTGCACGGTCGCGGACGCGACCACCCAGGCGGCGACCAGGATCAGCACGGTCAGCATCTCGCGGGTGAGCAGCGCGCGCTGCCACCAGGGGCGGGCGTGGGTCCTCATCGGTTCGCCTCCTCGCGGTCGGCCGGTCCGCCTTCGCCGGGTTGGTCGGTGTCGCGTTCGGCCGCGAGGCGGTGCGACCGCCGTCGGGCAAGCACTCGGTCCAGCGCGATGGCGCCGATGATGAGCGCGCCGACCACGGCGCGCTGCCAGAAGTCGGGGATGCCCACCACGGGCAGGGCCCGGTTGATGGTGAGCAGCAGCATCGCGCCGAGCGCGGCGCCGGCGACGGTGCCGCTGCCGCCGAAGATCGCGACGCCGCCCACCACGACGGCGCCCACGACCTGGAGCTCGATGCCGAGCCCGGCGCCGGACGACACGGTGCCGTACCGGGCGGCGAACATGACGCCGGCCAGCCCGGCGAGCGCCCCGCCCAGGGCGAACGCCCCGAGCAGGCGGCGGCGCACGGGCAGGCCCTGCAGCTCGGCGGCGTCGGGGTCGGACCCGATCGCGTAGAGCTGCCGGCCGCCGCGCGCCGTGTACATGTAGTAGGCGACGACGGCCAGCACGACGGCGGCGACGATCGTCAGCACGGGGATGCCGAGGACCTGCTTGGTGCCCAGCGCGAGGAACGACCGGGGCATGTCGCCGGCGTCGATCCGGTCGCTGCCGGCCCAGGTCAGCGCGATGCCGCGGTAGACGTACAGCGTGCCGAGCGTGATGACGAGCGCCGGCACGCGGGCGAACGCGACGATCGACCCGTTGACCAGGCCGAGCACCGCCCCGGCCGCGACGGCGACGAGCGCCACCACGACGATCGGCAGGTCGGGCGCCTCGATGAACAGGCGGCCGGTGAGGTAGGCGGTCAGGCCCAGCACGGAGCCCACGGACAGGTCGACGTTGCGGGTGATGACCACGACCGCCTGGCCCACGGCGAGCACCACGAGGATCGCGGGCGTGAGCAGCAGGTCGCGGAAGCCGCCGGAGCTGAGCAGGAAGCCGGGCTGGATGGCGGTGGTCACGCCGATCACGACCAGGAGGGCGAGGGCGATGCCGGCCTCGCGGCGGCGCAGCAGGACGCTCATGCCGCGCCCTCCTGCCCGGCCGACGCGCCCGGCGTCGCGGCCCGCATCACGACCTCGGGGGTGGCCTCGGCCCGGCTCAGCTCGGCGGCGATCCGCCCCTCGCGGACCACGAGCACACGGTCGGCCATGCCCAGCACCTCCGGCAGCTCGGACGAGATCATGAGCACGGCCAGCCCCTCGGCGGCCAGCGTGGACAGCAGCCGGTGCACCTCGGCCTTGGTGCCGACGTCGATGCCGCGCGTGGGCTCGTCGACGATCAGCACCTTGGGGCCCGTGGCCAGCCACTTGGCGAGGACGACCTTCTGCTGGTTGCCGCCGCTCATGGTCGTGGCCACCGCGTCGAGCGCGCCGGCCTTCACCGCCAGCCGGCCGGACCAGTCGCGCGCGAGGCGCGCCTCGGCGTCGGGCAGCAGGATGCCGAGGCGTGCCAGGCGCCGTCGGGAGACGGCCGAGACGTTGCGGGCCACGGAGGACTCGGTGACCAGGCCCTCCAGCCGCCGGTCCTCGGGGACCAGGGCGAGGCCCGCGGCGATGGCCGCGGTCGGGTCGCCCGGGCGCAGGGCCCGCCCGCCGACGACGACGCGCCCGGCGTCGTACCGGTCGACGCCGAACACCGCCCGGGCGATCTCGCTGCGCCCGGCCCCGACCAGGCCCGCGAGGCCGACGATCTCGCCCGCGCGCACGTCGAAGGACACGTCGTGGAAGGTGCCCGTGGACTCGAGCCCCTCGACCTGGAGCACCACCTCGCCGGGGGTGCTCGGCACCTTGGGGTAGAGGTCTGCGACGGCGCGGCCCACCATGCGTCGCACCAGCTCGCCGGACGTCACGTCGGCGACCGGGTCGGTGGAGACGTGCTCGCCGTCGCGCATCACGGTGACGGTGTCGCAGAGGTCGGCGACCTCGTCGAGGCGGTGCGAGATGAAGACGACGGCGTGGCCGGCGTCACGCAGGCCGCGGGCGACCGCGAAGAGCCGGCGCACCTCGACGGCGCTGAGCGCCGCCGTCGGCTCGTCCATGACGAGCAGCCGGGCGTCCAGGGAGATCGCCTTGGCGATCTCGACGATCTGCTGGTCGGCAATGGACAGGCCCTCCGCGGGGCGATCCGGGTCCAGGTCGACGCCGAGGTCGCGGAAGAGCTGCCGGGTGCCGGCCCGCATGGCGCGGCGGTCGATGCGGCGGAACCGGCCGAGCGGCTCCCGGCCCAGGTAGATGTTCTCGGCGACCGTCAGGTCGGGAAAGCTCGCGGGCTCCTGGTGGATGACGGCGACCCCGGCGGCCTTGGCCTCGGCGGGGCCGCTGAAGTCGACGGGCTCGCCGTCGAGCTCGACCACGCCGGCGTCGCGGCGGTGCACGCCGCCCACGATCTTGACCAGCGTGGACTTGCCCGCGCCGTTCTCGCCCACGAGCGCGTGGATGGTGCCGGGCTGGACGACCAGGGTGCCGGAGCGGAGCGCGGCCACGGGTCCGAAGGACTTGGCGACCCCTTCCAGGCGCAGCGTCGGTGCGGCGTTCTGCATGTCTCTCCGTCGAGCTCTGCGGGCGGTCGGCATTGACCTGAATCACCCGTTTGAATCGTTCAAACAGATACTTCGGAAGATAGACCTGCCAGGTCAGAGCGTCAAGAACTTCCGGCGCGTCCGTTGCCGAGATGTGTCCTTTACGGAACTCTTTACCGATCAGGGGTGAACCTGCCCGCAGAGCACGGAGGTGACCCGAAGGCGTGTCGCCTCAGATCGGAGGCGAGGAATGAGCCAGCCAACTGCCGAGGAGCACGCAGCCCTCGGTGAGGAACCCACCGAGCTCAAGCGGGTCATGGGACCCAAGCTCCTCCTGCTCTTCATCGTGGGCGACATCCTGGGTACCGGCATCTACGCGCTGACCGGAAAGGTCGCCGCGCAGGTCGGCGGTGCGGCCTGGGCGCCGTTCATCGTCGCGTTCGCCATCGCGCTGATCACCGCCTTCTCGTACCTGGAGCTGGTGACCAAGTACCCCCGCGCCGCGGGCGCCGCGCTCTACACGCACAAGGCGTTCGGCGTGCACCTGCTGACGTTCATGGTCTGCTACACCGTCATGTGCTCCGGCATCACCTCGGCGTCGACCGCCTCCCGGGCGTTCGCCTCGAACCTCGCGGTGGGCTTCGGGCTGGACGAGTCGAACGCGACCCTGGTGATCACCATCGCCCTGGTCTTCATGGGCGTGGTCGCCGCGGTGAACCTGCGCGGTGTAGGCGAGAGCGTCAAGGCGAACATCTTCCTGACGCTCGTCGAGCTGTCCGGCCTGCTGCTGGTCATCCTGATCGGCTTCTACGCCGCGTTCGCCGGGGAGGTCGACTTCTCCCGGACCATCGTGTTCGAGGACCCCAACGACAAGGGCGCGTTCTTCGCCGTCACGGCGGCGACCGCACTGGCCTTCTTCGCGATGGTCGGGTTCGAGGACTCGGTGAACATGGCGGAGGAGACGCACGACCCCGTCCGGAACTTCCCCAAGATGATGATCACCGGCATCGGCATCACCGGGGTCATCTACGTGCTCGTCTCCCTGTTCGCCGTGGCGATCGTGCCGGTCGGCGTGCTGGCGGAGAGCGACACCCCGCTCGTCACCGTGGTCGAGACCGCGGCGCCCGGCATCCCGGCGGGCGACATCCTGCCGTTCATCTCGATGTTCGCGGTGGCCAACTCGGCGCTGATCAACATGCTGATGGCCAGCCGCCTGCTGTACGGCATGGCCAAGCAGAACGTGCTGCCCGGCGTGCTGGGGCGGGTGGGCGCCCGGCGCCAGACGCCGTGGGTCGCCATCCTGGTGACCACGGTCATCTCGTTCGGGCTGATCTACTTCGTCAGCCGGGACCCGGACAACGACGTCGTCGCCGCGCTCGGCGACACGACCGCGCTGCTGCTCCTGGGCGTGTTCGCCATCGTCAACGTCTGCGTGCTGGTGCTGCGCCGCGACCCGATCGACCGCCGGCACTTCGTGGCGCCGACGGTGCTGCCGATCATCGGCGCGCTCGCCTGCGCGTTCTTCGTGGGCCCGTGGACGGGGCGCGACCCGCTGACCTACACGATCGCCGGGTGGCTCCTCGGGATCGGCCTCGTGCTGTGGGTGCTGACGTGGATCACCAACCGGATCGTCGGGCAGCGTGGCGGGATCTCGGACATCGAGGCGCTGAGCGAGCGCGAGGGCGGCGTGAACTAGCGGCGTCGTCCGGCACCCTTTTTCGAGGCCTAAGTTTCTTCGCTTTGGATGGCTCCAAAGCGAAGAAACTTAGGCCTCAAAGGGAAGGACGACGT
>NZ_JBHVEG010000254.1:0-6500 GCF_042802395.1 Promicromonospora sp. NPDC057488 | reverse complement strand
CCGGTCCATCGATGGACCGGTCTCGACGCAACCGACCGAAGTCGGAGCCAACAGCCTCAGAGGAGGCGGCGCGCCACCGCCCAGCGGGTCAGCTCGTAGCGGGAGGACAGCTGCAGCTTGCGGAGCACCGCGCTCACGTGCGTCTCGACGGTCTTGATCGAGATGAACAGCTCGCTCGCCACCTCGCGGTAGGAGTACCCGCGCGCGATGAGCCGCATGACCTCCTGCTCGCGCTTCGAGAGCCGGTCCAGCTCGTCGTCGGCCACGGCGATGTCGTTGGCGGACGCGCCGAACGCGTCCAGCACGAACCCGGCCAGGCGCGGCGAGAAGACGGCGTCGCCGCCCGCCACCTGCACCACCGCGGACGACAGCTCCGACGGCGCGATGTTCTTGGTCACGTAGCCGCGGGCCCCCGCCCGGATGACGGAGACGACGTCCTCGGCGGCGTCCGACACGGACAGCGCGAGGAACCGCGTGCCGTCGGTCAGCAGGTCGGCGCAGCGCTGCACGACCTCGGCACCGCCGCCGCCGTTGCCGCCGGGCAGGTGCACGTCCAGCAGCACCACGGGCGGCCGGTGCTCGTGCACCTGCGCCACGGCGCTGTCGACGTCGGAGGCCTCGCCGACCACGGTGACGCGGTCGTCGAGCGAGGCACGCACGCCCGTGCGGAACAGGTGGTGGTCGTCCACGAGCACCACCGGTACCGGGAGCGGCACCAGCCCGCCGCCCGACGCCGTCGCCTGGGTTGTCATCTGGTCGCGCCTTCCGCTGTGGTGGGTACGGCGGCGGGGGTCGTCGCGGCCCGCGCCCGGCCGTTCTTCTCGGTCTTCTTGTCGCCGTTCGCCGGCTTCTTGTCGCCGTTGCCGGGCTTCCGGTCGCCGTTCGCGGGCTTGTCCAGCGGCATCCGCAGCCGCACCTCGGTGCCCCAGCCTGCCCGGCTGACCACCTCGGCGGTGCCGCCGCGCCGACGGACACGACCGAGGATCGACTCCCGGACGCCGAACCGGTCGACGGCGATCTCGTCGAGGTCGAACCCCTCGCCGCGGTCACGCACGAACACCTCGGCCACGGAGTCGGTGACCTCCAGGTACACCGACACCGGCGGCTTGCCGTGCTTGAAGGCGTTGAGCAGGGCCTCGCGCGCGGCCTGCAGCAGCGCGGCGGTGCACTCGGTGGGCGGGCAGTCGCCCACGACGACGGTCTCGACGGTCAGGGGCGCGACGGCGTCCTCGATCTCGGCGACGAGGTCCTTGAGCTCGGCGGCCACGGAGGTGCCGGGCTCCTGCCGGTCGTCGTAGAGCCAGCCGCGCAGCTCGCGCTCCTGGGCGCGGGCCATGCGGGAGACGGCCTCAGCGTCGCCCGCCTGCGACCGGATCAGGGCGAGGGTCTGCAGCACGGAGTCGTGCAGGTGGGCGGCGATGTCGGCGCGCTCGGACTCCCGGGCGCGGGCGGCGCGCTCGTCGCCGAGCTGCCGCACGAGCCGGATCCACCAGGGGACCGAGACCAGCACGAGGCCCGCCACCATGGCGATCGAGGCGACCGTGGCCTGCATCAGCACGGTCAGCGGGGTGTCCTGGCCCACGAGCATCAGGACGCCGAGCATCGTCAGCACGACGCCGCCGGCAAGCCGCAGCAGTGCCGTCCGCGAGCGCAGGAGCGAGCCGGTGCCGGACCCGCCGACCCAGCGGTCCCGGTCGGTCGCGTCGATCTGGCTCCAGGCCAGGGCCACGCCGCCGAGGCCGATGAGGGCGGGCAGCACCCAGGAGGCGACCGGGTCCCAGCCCGCGCGGTAGGCCACGAGCAGGGCCGCGCCCGAGAGCAGGGC
This sequence comes from Promicromonospora sp. NPDC057488, assembly GCF_042802395.1. Lineage (NCBI taxonomy): Bacteria > Bacillati > Actinomycetota > Actinomycetes > Micrococcales > Promicromonosporaceae > Promicromonospora > Promicromonospora sp. NPDC057488. The sequence goes on along the minus strand of NZ_JBHVEG010000254.1, from coordinate 4,675 downwards.
GACGCCGAGCCAGATGTCGCGGGCCGCGAGCCGGGACACCGGGCCGGACAGGCGCATGCGCTCGGCCAGCGAGGCGGCGTTCCGTTCCTGCGCGCCGGCGTCGGCGTCCGCGTCGGTGGTCAGGCGGGGCGCGAGCCGGGCCCGGTCGGTGGGCACCGCGGCCACGGGCACGGTCGGGACGCCGGCCGGCACGGTGATCCACCAGAAGACGTAGGCGACGGCGCCCGCGCCGGCGAAGCCGGTGAGGATGACGAACGCGAGCCGGACCAGCCACACGGGCAGGCCGGTGTGCGCCGCCAGGCCGGCGGCCACGCCGGCCAGCCAGCGGCCGCTGTAGCCCGGCCCGGCCTTGCCGGGCCTGCGAAGGGTGAGTCTTTGGTCCACACCCTGATCGTCACACGTCAGGGCTCCCCTGAACACGTCTGGGCCGGGATCTCAGGGTGCAGCGCGGGGGTAACCAGGGTCGGTTCAGGGCAGGTCCCGATGCCGGATCCGCCGCCGGTCGACCAGCATTGCTGTCATGAGCACCGACGAGACGCGTCCCGAGGACGCCACGAACGAGCCGGGCGGCCCGGCAGACGCCAGGTCCGGCGGACCGGACCCGGTCGACCCCGCGCCCAACCCCGCACCTGACGCAGCCGCCGACCCGAACGTCGGTCCTGCACCCGCCGCTCCCGGCCAGCAGCCGTACCCGGAGACCGGCTTCTTCGCCTCGATCCGCCGCGGCCTCTTCCCCCGCTCCGACCAGCGCTGGGTGGGCGGTGTGGCCGGCGGTCTGGCCGAGCGCATCGGCTGGGACCCGCTGCTGGTCCGCGGCCTGCTGATCGTCAGCTTCTTCCTGGGCGGCCTCGGCCTCATCCTGTACGGCGTGGGCTGGGCGCTGCTCCCCGAGCGCGACGGCCGCATCCACCTGCAGGAGGCCATCCGCGGCAACTTCGACGTCGCCATGCTGGGCGCCGTGGCCGTGTTCCTGGTCGGCTTCGCGTGGGGCGGCCCGCTGGGCTGGTGGGACGACGGCGGCTGGCACTGGCTGGTCATCCTCTTCTGGCTGGCCGTCCTGGGCGTCATGCTCTACCTGATCGTGCAGGGCGTGCAGCGGGCCCGCGACAACAACGCGGCCCGGAGCCAGGGGCAGGTCCCCGGTGCTCCCACGGGCCAGGGCGCCCCGGTCGGCACCCCGACGCCGGGCACCCCCGCGCCGGGCACCCCGACGCCGGGCGCGCCGTCCGGCCCCGGTACCGGTACCGCCGCGCCGTTCACGCCGGCCCCGCCGGTCGACTACCGCCGCACCGAGGGCCTGGTCTACGCGACCGGCGCCGGTCCCCGGCACCAGGGCCAGGCGCTGCAGGCCCCGTACCGCCCCGCACCGAACGCGGCGTACCAGCCGCAGCCGGTCTACACCGCACCCCCGGTCCGCACGTCGCGGGGCCCGGGCGGCGCCGCCGTCGGCATCACGCTCGGCGTGATCCTGCTGGCGGGAGCCCTGCTCCTGGCGGCCCACCGCCTGGACGGCGGCAGCTACCTGCTCGACGGCGGCGCGACGTTCCTGGCCGCCTGGCTGGGCATCGGCACCGTGGCGCTCGGCGTCGCGATCCTCGTCTCGGCGCTGCGCGGCCGCACCAGCGGCGTGCTCGGCTTCTTCGCGATCGTCTCCCTGCTGTTCGGCCTCGGGTACGTCGCCATCGCCGGCACCGCCGGCCCGCGCTGGGCCGACGACGCCGTCGTGAGCGGCCGGCACATCGAGGGGCTCGTGACCGAGAACAACAACCCGGACGCCGCCACCATCACCGAGGGCACGATCGACGTCACGTCGGTGAGCGAGGCCGAGAACGGCTTCTACGTGCAGTGGGGCGACCCGACCATCGACCTCTCCGAGCTCGACCTGTCCGACGTCGAGGCCGGCGACCCGGTCGTCGTGCCGATCCAGCTCGGCGCCGGCCAGACCGTCGTCCTCGTGCCGCAGGACGCGGCGGTCGAGGCGAACGCCTACGTGGCCGCCGGGGTCGTGCAGTGGAACGTCGACGACCAGGACCGCTCCGCGAGCGGCGTCGGCTCCGACACCTACTTCGCGAGCGACGAGGTGGGTGACAAGGGCGCCGTGCTGAGCCTCGACATCCAGGCCGGCGCGGGCGAGGTCATCGTCGCCGAGAGCAACTGAGGGAGCACGCCATGAGCGAGCAGACGAACGACCGGAACGACCAGAGCGAGATCACCGGCGGGCCGCAGGCCCAGGACACGAGCGAGAACATGGACGAGAAGACCACGCAGGACCCGGACACCACCGAGGTGCTGCCCGCACAGGCGACCCCGCCGACGCAGCAGATCATGCTGGGCGACACCCAGCACGTGGCCCCGACCGCCGTCCCGGAGGGCGAGGTGCACCCCGCCTACGGCATCGCCGCGGCGCGGGTCGAGGCCGAGGAGCGGGCCGCGGCGGGCGGCGTCCACGACGCGCCCGTGGCGGACGACTCCGACCCCCTGGCGCCGCTGCGGGAGCCGGCCGCGCCGGCCGCGCCGGCCCAGCCGGCCCAGGCGGCCCAGCCGGCCCAGCCCGCCGCCGGTCCGGCGGTGAGCCCGGCCGCGCAGCACACGCCGCCGCGGCCGAGCACGCAGCCGGCGCCGGGCGCCCAGCCCGTGCACCCCACCCAGCAGGTCCAGCCGGCCCAGCCGGCCCAGCCGCAGGTCGCGCCCAAGCGCGGCCCGCGCGTGGGCACGGCGGTCTGGGGCCTGATCGTCATCGCGGTCGGGCTGGGCATCCTCGCGGTCGCGGCCGGGGTGGTGTTCGACCTGGGCGTCGCCCTGATCGTGCTCCTGGGTGCCGCGGGCGTGATCCTGGTGGCCGGGTCCGTGATCTCCAGCGTCCGACGGCGCTAGGGGGTCCGGGCCAGTCTCCGCAGTGCTCCCCCGATCACACCCAGGACGATCCCGAGCCCGATCACCAGGGCACAGACCCCGAACGCGACCACCGAGGTGAACAGCGACGCACGCAGGAACGACGCGTCCATCACGGTGTCGCGGACGGGGTCGTCCTGTTCCAGCTCGGCGTAGGTGGCCCCGCCGGACGCCTCGAGCGCGTGATGGTTGATGATGTCGGCCTGGGCGTAGGCCGTGAGCGGACCCTGCACCTGCTGACCCGCGAAGACGCCTCCCATGAACGTGGAGTCGTCGGACACGGTGATCTTCTCGGCCGACAGCTGCGTCGCCACGAGGATCCACACGGCGATCCCGGCCACGATCATGATGATCCCGGCCACGATCACGAACACACCAGCACCCTTGACCCCTTTTGCGGGGACATTCGTGTAGTCGCTCATCTTTCAACGCTAAGTACGATCTACCCGGACCGCGCGGCGTAGCACCGGGCGGGAACACCGCCGGTGCGAGGATGTCGGGCGTGCGCATCACCCACGTCTCCGACACCTACCTCCCGCTGCTGGGCGGGATCGAGGCCCAGGTGAGCCGCCTGGCCGCGCAGCAGGTCGCGGCGGGCCACCAGGTCGAGGTCCTCACGACGACGCCCGCCCGCCCCGGCGCGCACGGGGTGAGCACCGCCGTCGAGGACGGCGTCACGGTGCACCGCGTCGCCGCCCGCGTCCCGGGCGGCTGGCCGGTCCACCCCCGCTCCACCGCCCACGTGACCGCCCACCTGCGTGCGGCGATCGCCCGGGGCGAGCGGCCCGACGTCGTGCACCTGCACATGGGGGTGCTCGCCCCCACGGCGCAGGCCGCGCTGCGGCCGGTGACCCGGCTGGGGCTGCCCGCCGTGCTGACCGTGCACAGCGTGTGGGGCGGGACGTCGCGCCTGTTCGCCGCCGCCGACGCCGTCGTGGGCTGGTCGCGCTGGCCCGTGCGCTGGTCCGCGGTCAGCGAGCTGACGGCGGAGCCGCTGCGGCAGCTGCTGCCCGCCGGCGGCGACGTCGCGATCCTGCCCAACGGCCTGGACCTGGAGTCGTGGCGGGTGCCGCGGACCGAGCGCGGGAACCGGCCCGAGGGTTCAGCGGTGCACGTCGTGGCGGCCGCGCGGTTCGCGCCCCGCAAGCGCATGCTGCCGCTGCTCGCCGCCGTCGCCGCCGCGGTGGGCCGGCTGCCCGCCGGCGCGCTGTTCGTGACGCTCGCGGGCGACGGGCCGCAGCGCACGGCGGCCCGGCGGTTCGTCGCCGAGCACGGCCTGCGCGACGTCGTCTCCCTGCCCGGGCGGCTCACCGCCACCGAGCTCAAACGGCTCTACGCGCGCGCCGACGTGTTCGCCGCGCCCTCCTCCGACGAGGCCTTCGGCATCGGCGCGCTCGAGGCCCAGGCCTCCGGGCTGACCGTGATCGCCCACTCCCGGTCGGGCGTGGCCGAGCGCGTGGTCGACGGCGCCACCGGCCTCCTGGTGCCCGACGACACCGCGCTGACCGAGGCGCTCGTGCGGCTCGCGACCGAGCCGGGCCTGCTCGACGGGCTGCTCGCGGCCGCCACGACCCCGCCGTCGGGCATGGGCTGGCCGGAGGTGCTGACCGTGACGAACCGGACGTACGCGGAGGCGACGGCCCTGGCCGCGAGGCCGTGACGAGACCGAGACGAGGCCGGCCGAGCCGAGGCCGGCCGCGGCCGGGTCCACCGCAACCGGACCGGACCCCTCCCCTTCGAGGTCTAAGTTTCTTCGCTTTGGACCACCGCAAAGCGAAGAAAC
>NZ_JBHVEG010000253.1:0-6706 GCF_042802395.1 Promicromonospora sp. NPDC057488 | reverse complement strand
CCCAGGTCTCGACAAGCTCGACCAGCGGTGGGGCGTCAGGGGCGGACGGCAGCGCGGCGGCCGCGGACCCAGGTGGCGATCCCGAGCGCCAGGGCGAGCACCGCGGCCACGGCGGGCACGAGCAGCGCACGCTGGTAGTCGGCTGCTCCGGCGGTCGAGGTGTGCCCGTTCACCAGCACGATCGTGGCGGCCGTGACGCCCAGCGCGGCGCCGAACTGGAACGCCGTGTAGACCACACCACCGGCCACGCCGTGCTCGGCCTCGGCCAGGCCCGCCGTCGCCGCGCCGGTCAGCGGCCCGTACACCAGGGCGAACATCACCGCGACGAGCAGCAGCGAGGGCAGCAGGTCGAGGTAGCCCCAGGTGCCGTCGAGGCGCAGGGCCAGGACGAACGCGACCGCGCCGGCGCCGATCCCCGCCACCAGCACGGGGACGTTCCCGAACCGCTGGACCAGGCGGTGGGTGACCAGAGGCGCGATGATCATGTCGGCGCCCATCACCGCGAAGACCAGTCCCGTCGCGACCGGTGACCAGCCCCGGTACTCCTGCAGGTAGAGCGTGATCAGGAACTGGAACGCGAAGAACGCGCCGATGACCAGCATCCCCATCAGGCTCGCGCGCAGCAGCAGTCCCTCGCGCAGCACGGCCGGCCGCAGCAGCGGGTCCCTCGCCCGCCGCTCGATCAGCACGAAGGCTCCGGTCAGCACCGCCGCCGCGGCGAACGCGGCGACGCCCGCCACCACGTGCCCGCCCTCGCCGACCGCGACCACGCCGTAGATGAGCGCGACCATGGCCGACGTCAGCGTGACCGCGCCGCCGACGTCGAACCCGCCGCGGGGTACGTCGGTCACCGGGTCCGGCCGGACGACGAGGCGCCCCGCGACCCAGAGCGCGGATCCCACGATCACGGGCGCGAAGAAGACCCAGCGCCAGCCCGCGTCGGTCAGGAAACCTCCCGCGACGACGCCGAGCGTGAACCCGCCCGCGCCGATCGCGCCGTAGATCGCCAGCGCCCGGTCACGGAGCGGGCCCTCGGGGTAGCTGGTGGTCAGCAGGCTGAAGCCCGCCGGCGTCATGAACCCCGCGGTGGCCCCGGTGACGAACCGGGCGGCGACCAGCACCCAGGCGTCGTCGGCCAGACCGCCCAGGCCGGAGAACACGACGAACACCGCGAGGGCGACCAGGAAGGTGCGGCGTCGGCCCACGAGGTCGGCCGTGCGGCCGCCGAGGATCATGAACCCGCCGTAGGCCAGCACGTAGGCGCTGATCACCCAGTGCGCGTCGGCGGTCGCCAGGCCGATGTCCGCGGCGATGGCGGGCACCGCGACGTTGAGCATCGCGATGTCGATGCCCTCCAGGAAGAGCGCGCCGCAGACGACGGCGAGCACTCCCCAGCCCGTCCGTGTCGTGGTGGTCGGTGGTGCGACCGCACTCGTGTCCGTCACAGAGATCTCCTCGCTCGGATCCGCATGGTTACCACTTGTAACCATGACGATCGTTGGGCACGATCGACGGATGGCACAAGAAGGCACTTCGACGTCACCGGGTTCCCTCGAGGTAACCGCCGCGGAGCTGGCGGAGTGCCGGGCGGACCGCGACCCGTTCCAGTGGGACGTCCGCGAGGACTGCCAGGTGCGGCAGATCCTGGACCGCATCGCCGACAAGTGGTCCCTGCTGGTGATCGCCCTGCTGGACGAGAAGAAGCTCCGGTTCGGCGAGCTGGGTCGGGAGATCGACGGCATCAGCAAGCGGATGCTGACCGTGACGCTGCGCAACCTCGAACGCGACGGCCTGGTGCGCCGCACGGTCTACCCCGAGGTGCCGCCGCGAGTGGAGTACGAGCTCACCGCGCTGGGCCGCACCCTGCTGGCGACGACCCAGGCGCTGGTGAGCTGGACCGAGGAGCACCAGGACCAGATCGCGCAGGCCCGGGAGGCGTTCGAGGCGGCCAACGCGGACCCGGTTGCCGGCTGAGGCCTCGCGCCGTTGCTCAGACCTGGTCCCAGGGGACCGCGGCCAGGCGGTCGACGACGCCGGCCAGGAGTGGGCCGGCGTCGGGCAGCGGCACGTCGTCGATCGAGGCCACGGCGACCACGCCGATGGAGTTGACCAGGAACGCCCCGGCGAACCGGCCGACGTCGCCGAGCCGGACGGTTCGGCTGGTCGACGGTGTCGTGGCCTCCACCAGGCGCATCGCGGTGCCGTGCAGCTGAGGGGCGTCCGGCCAGACGACGGCGCCGTCGGCCTCCAGGAAGCCGATGTTGGCCATCGACGACTCGGCGACGGTGCCGTCGGGCGCGGTGAGCAGGGCGTCGTCGTACCCCTCGAGGCCCACGCGGCGGGCCCACTCGGCCTGGGCGAACCCGCCCAGGTGCTTCACGTGCGGGAACGGGCGGAGGTAGGGGACCGAGCGCAGCCGCTGCGGCGCGGACGGCGGGTCGCGGGGGTCGGCCACGGAGACGACGACGTGCTCCGCGTGCCGGAGCGTGACCCGGACCGCCGCGTCGGCGGAACCGTCCAGCGCGTGCCGGATGAGGTCCCGGACCCGGTCCGCCTCCAGCGGCTGGCCGAACAGCTCGCGGTGCGCGACGTCGAGCCGGGTCAGGTGGTTGGCCAGGCCCTGGACCCCGCCGTCGCGCACCTGCATGGCCGTGAAGTGGCCGTAGGTGCTGAACAGGTCGGCCGGATCCGCGGGGTGGCCGTCGGTCTCGATGCGCACCCACGAACCCTAGATGGTTGGCTCCAGGTCAGGTGGGGTGCGTCCAGGAGAGGTCGGGGCGGCGTGGGCGGGTGCGGGCCCGGCCGGGTGCCCGGTTGGCCGGCCGGTGGAGTGGTTGCTGTTCCGGGTGTGGTTGGCGGGGTGGTGGGCTCGGTCGGTAGGCGATCGCGCCGTGGGCGGGAGTGGTCTGGCAGCCGATCGAGTAGCGGCTGCGTGGGGTGCGGCCGGGTGCGGGGCCGGTCATGCCGACCGCCGGGGTCCAGGGTGGTGTCGCGGTGCGATCGCGGGTCGGCGTCGTGCCCTGACCGGCGCTGGGCTCACCGGTCGCCGACGCGACAGGCGCCGTTGCGGGGTTCCCGGCCCGGTCCGGGTCGAGGGTCGGTCCCGCCGCAGCGGTCGCTGGCTTGTCACTGGGCGTTGCGGAGTCTGTGACGGGTGCCGACCGGTCTGCCGACGTGTCGCCGAGCCTGGTAGAGCCCACGATCGATGCCGTCTCACGGGCTGAGGCAGTGGCAGGGACGGAGGACTCGTCTGGGACGGAGGACGTGTCACGCGCGGGTGTCGCGTCCAAAGTCCTGGCTGGTGTCGGCGGTGTGGGCGCGACCGAGACATACGTGTGCCCGGTCGGGGTGATCGTCTCGACGGCGTGCAGACCGTTGAGCTGGGTGGTCTTCTGCGACCAGCCCGGGGCCTGCTTGGCGTGGTTGCACCTGGCGCAGAGGCCCTGGCCGTTGTCGAGACTGGTCGGGCCGCCCTCGGCGTACGGGGTGACGTGGTCGGTGTGCCGGATCGGCGCGTCGCACCAGGTGGTGGCGCAGATGCCCTGCTCCCTGGCGCGCAGCAGGCTCGACAGGCCATGGGGGTGGAACCGGGACGTGGACGTCGTGGCCAGCAGGCGCCCGTGGGGGTTGACGTAGATCGAGCGCAGCCACGCGGTGTCGGTATCGATCGCCTGAGCGGCAAGGTTCCGGGCGACCGGTGCCGGGACGACACCCGCACCGGCGGGAGCGCCCTCGACAACCACAGCCGGCTGGCCACCACCGGCGAGGAGGGTGTCGTCGGAGACGAGCAGGTTGATCGTGACCGGGACGTCGTTCGCCCGCCCGGGCTCACGGGCGGTGACGCGTTCGATCAGGGTGTCGGTCATGATCTGACCCACCCCACGCCCGTCACCCGTCGCCTTGGCGGTCTCGGCGGTGGCCTTGAGCTGGGCGTAGGCCTGCACGCCCTGCGCCATCGGCACCAGGGCGGTCAGGTAGACCATCAGGTCAGGTGCCGGACGGATCGAGACCCGCCGCTCCGTCACGGCCTTGGCGTTGCGCTTCACACACGCGTGCACGTCCAACTGGGCCGCGAGCTCCTTGATCCGGGCGACCAGCCGACGGGTGCCCATGCGGACCAGTTCGGCCAGGTGCGTGGGCCCGCAGATCTCCTCGTCGATCAAGGCGCGGTGCTCCAGGGACAGGTGAGACGTCTCCCGGACCAGGAGCGTGGCCCGCCACTGGGACAGCACCCCGGTCCGCAGGGCGGCGAAGGTGTGCGGCATCTGGGTGACCCAGACCCGGGACGTGGAGACGAACCCAGCCCCCGCGTGCGGGCTGACCCGCAACGCGGCACCGACCTGGTTCGACACACCCCGTCCACGCCGCTCGGCACGGATGCCCTGCCGCGCCTCCTCCGCACGTGTCGCTTCATCCAGGGCGACCGTGATCCGGGCCTGCGTCGCGGTGATCGCGTTCTTCACAGCCTCCAGCTCACCGAGCAGGTCCACCCACTCGGCCTGCACCGCCCCCGGGACCACCGCACCAGACCCGATGTCAGTGGCTCCGGGCAAGATCATCTCCGCCAGGGCACGCCGCACCGCCCGCACCCCCGCCACATCAACTGTTCGGTCGAGCGTCGGCGCACCGGACGCCCCGGCAGTACCAGGCTCCGGAGCACCACCAGGCCGCAGATCACAACCGGGCAGCAGGGCAGCACCGGCCAGCCCCGCCCCGCCAGGCAGCACCGGCCCGCTCCCGGGCAGCACGGATCGAGCAGGCTGCTTGCCTGCTCGATCTGTCACTCCACCGGTTCGCGTCATGCCATCAACATATGGCACACCCGTTCGCACCGCCCGTCGAGCCGACCCGTTCCGCCGACAGCAGAAGCGGCCGCCCACGGCCCTCCTGGCGAACACTGTCCTCCTGACGAAGCGCGGGCCCAGTCGCGCTCTGAGCTCTCAGAGCGCGACCAGGCCCGCGTGGGTCAAGCGACGGGACGCCGCCGCCGTCCTCATGCCGTGACGGTGGCGTGCGAGGTGGCCCAGGTCAGGGCGTGGTCGGCGATCTCCTCCCAGCCGGACTGGGAGACGAGCCGGTGCGTGCGCCCCGCGTACTCCTTGTACTCGACCACCGAGGGGCTGCCGGTGCCGGTGTACTTGGCCACGATCGCCTTGCCGATGGCCGGCGGGGCCACGTGGTCGATGCTGCCGGTGATCACCAGGAGCGGGGCCCGGTCGGCGCGGGCATAGTCGACGTGCGTGACGCCGTTCTTCTCGTCCATGGTGGAGGCCACGCCCTCGAAGAGGACCCGGTTGTAGGACGGGACCGCGGACTGCTCCCAGAGCACATCGGACGCGGCGCGGTTCAGGTCGTTGCCGAACGTGAAGTGGAAGTGCCCCTTGGAGAGCGGCTTGGCGCCGTTGCGGCCGAACGGGTTGGACAGGATCGGCAGGCCGGTGCGCAGCGTGGACAGCGGCAGCACGCTGATGCCGGCGGTCTGCGCGGGCGCGACGCCCACGTAGGCGGCGCCGAGGCCGCGGTCGGCCAGCATCTGGGTGATGACGCCGCCGAACGAGTGGCCCATGATGATCGGCTTGACCGGCAGGGCGCGGATGATGCGCTCGTAGTGGTCGACGATCTCCTTGAGGCCGACGCCGCGCAGCGCCGCGGGGTTGGAGCGGACGTCCTGCACGCTGCGGTCGTCGATGCCGGGCCAGCCCGGGACGAGCACCTCGTGGCCGGCGGCGCGGAAGCGCTCGGCCCAGGTGTCCCAGCTCGCGGGCGTCATCCAGAGGCCGTGGACCAGCACGATCGGCAGCTTGGCGGGGGCGGGGGTGGTGCCGCTGGCGGTGGTGTCGGCGGTGGTGTTCATGTCGGGCTCCTCGGTCTCGGTGGGCCGGGGATCCGGTCCGTCGTCGTCAGGAAGAACGATCGTTCTTTCTCTGTTATTCCGAGAAGGTACGCCCGCCCCGGGTGGCCGTCAAGCCCTAAAGAGAAAGATCGTTCTATGCTGAGTGACATGGCACCCAGGACCACCGCCTCCCGCGCCCCGCGCAAGACCGCCGACGGCGGCTCGGAGGCGCGCGAGCGCCTGCTGCGCACCGCGTCCGAGCTGTTCTACGCCGAGGGCATCCACGTGGTCGGCGTCGACCGCATCATCGCCGCCGCCGGGGTCACGCGCGCCACCTTCTACCGGCACTTCCCGGGCAAGGAGGACCTGGTCGAGGCCTACCTCGGCGTCGAGGACGCAAACCTCCGCGCCGCGCTGGACGGCGCCCGCGCCGCCACCGACGACCCGGTCGAGCTGGTCGGCCTGCTCATCGAGGGCATCGCCGAGGACGTCGCCCGCCACCACACCCGCGGCTGCCCCTTCATCAACGCCGCCGCCGAGTACCCCGACGCCGACAGCGGCGTGCGGCGCGCCGTCGACAAGCACCGCGCCTGGTTCCGCGGCGCGCTCGAGCAGGTGCTCACCGACGCCGGCGTCGACGACGCCGTGACCCGCGCCGGCCAGCTCGTGCTGCTGCGCGACGCCGCCCTGGTGGGCGGCTACCTCGACGGCTGGGACAACGTGCGGGTGGCGTTCGTGAGCGCGGCCCGCCAGGCGGCAGGCCTGGAGCCGGCAGGCTGAGGGCCACCCTGGGCTGAGGGCTTCCCGGGCGGCGATCCGACCTCGGTCGGTTGCACTGAGACCGGTCCATCGCTGGACCGATCTCAGTGCAAC
>NZ_JBHVEG010000252.1:0-7046 GCF_042802395.1 Promicromonospora sp. NPDC057488 | reverse complement strand
GTCGAGACCCGGGTCTCGACAAGCTCGACCAGCGAAGGGGAGCCCGACCAGCGCCCGGTCAGGGCAGCGCGTACGTGCGGACGTAGTCGAAGGTCGCCGTCGCACCCGCCGTGTTCATCGAGACCAGGCCGATCCGCGGGGCCCGGTCGTCGGGCAGGGTCCAGACGCCGCCCCACCGCCAGGTCTCCCCGTCGGTGCTGGACGCCATGCGCACCTCGTACTCGTCGTTCGCCGCGTCCCGGTGCACGGCGAGCCGCAGCCACGTGGTCTCCCCCGGGGCCGCGCCGAACATCGGGGCGCTGTACGCGGCGGCCGGCGGCGTGCTCGTGGGCCGGGCGGCCTCCTTGGTGAACTCCACCATCTGCGCCGCGCTCCCGGGCTTGCGCAGCAGCCCGAGCTGGGAGTGCACCAGCTTCACGAACTGGTCGTCGTTGGCGTAGAGCACGAGCCCCGCCTGCCGGTTCACGCCCACGCCGTCGAGGTCGAGCTTCGTCTCCACCAGGTAGTCCCCCTCGGGAGCCTCGCGGGTCAGCACCGACGCCGTGTTGGTGCCCAGGTACAGCTCGGCGTTCTGGGTGGGCCAGGTCAGGGCGCCGTCGTCCAGGCGGACGCCGGCGGCCGGACCGCGGACCCAGGACCAGCCGGTGCCCGCGTCGCCCGACCCGCTCGTGCGGGGCAGGGCGGTCAGGCCGGGCAGGCCGGTCAGCCCTGGCACGACGCCGCCGTCGAACTCGTCCGAGTGCTCCGGCAGCAGCGCGCCGGGCTCCGGGTCGGGGACCCGCTCGGTCACGGGACGTGCCGCCGGGACCAGGCTCACGTTGTCGGCGTCGGCGGTGCCCCGCGCGGCCACGCCGACCGGCACCCGGCCGGCGCCCCCGCGCACGGTGAGGGCGACGGTACCCAGGGGCTCCTTGAGGTTGTCGGCGGAGACCGTGGCCGTGTACGTGCCCGAGCGCACCTCCCGGTCGAGGGTCACGACGTTCCAGTCCTCGTACGGGAAGCTGTCCGGCAAGGCCACCACCGCGCGCTGGGCCTTGGGGCCGCGACCTGTCTCCAGCCGCAGCTGGCCGGCGGCGCGGTCGACCCAGGCGGTCACGGAGCCGGAGCCCGTGCCGAGGGCGAGCCCCGCGGCGCCGCCGGCGTCGGTCACGCGCAGGTCCGCCTGGGCGCGCAGGTCGCCGCCCGCCCGCTCCCGGCTGGTGAGGGACCCGCCGTCGAGGGCCGCGTGGGGCCCGGCGTCCGGCTCGTCGTCGACGACGACGTCGCCGTCGGCCCGCCACCCGGCCAGCGATCCGTCCGCGAACGTGGTGGCGACGGCGCCGTCCGTCACGGGTGCGGCCTGCGGGGACGACGACGGCCCGGCGCCCGCGTTGACCACGGGCCAGCCGTCGATCCAGTCGAGCCGGTCGATCATCAGCGGGCGCTTGGTCAGGTTCAGCACGCCGTTGCGGGTCTCCACGGGCGGGAAGTCGGGATCGGCCTCCGGGATCGCGTGGTACGCCATCCAGTCCTGGCCCGCCAGGTCGGTGACCACCGAGTGGTGGCCGGGGCCCGCGAACCCGTCGCCGTTGGAGGTCAGCACATAGCCGCCCTTGCCCGACTCCGCCATGAGGTCGGTGCCGTCGTCGTCCAGGAAGGGGCCGCGCGGGCTCTCGCCGCGCCCCACCTTGACGGTGTAGCCGCTGTAGGCGCCCTCGCAGCAGCCGGCGTCGGAGTACATCAGGTAGTAGAGGTCGTCGTGGCGCACCACGTACGCGCCCTCCATGCGGCGGCCCTGCGCCACCTGGGTCACAGGCCCGGTCAGCTCGTGCGCGCCGGGCGTCAGCTCCGAGACGCAGACGACGTCGTAGCTGCCCCAGTACAGGTAGAGGGTGCCGTCGTCGTCGGTGAACAGGGCCTGGTCGATGTTGCCGGTGGGGCAGCCGTCGATCGGCGCCGACGGGACCAGCAGCTCGTCGCGGTGTTCCCACGGCCCGGTGGGGGTGGGCGCGGTGGCCACGGCGAGCCCGCCAGTGGACAGGCCGTAGGTGAGCAGGTACTCGCCGTCGACGTAGCGGATGTCGGGCGCCCAGGCGCGGGAGTTGTCGCGCCAGGTGGCCGGGACGTCGTCGGGCTGGATCACCTCGCCCGCGTACTCCCAGGTCACCAGGTCGGTGGACCGCAGGATCGGCAGGATGCGCTCCCCCGGCTCGCCCTGGCTGTTGAACACCGGGTTCTGGGTGCCGTACGCGTACCAGGCGCCGTCCTTGCCGCGGATCACGGCGGGATCGGGAAAGGTATCGGTGACCCCGGCGGTGACCGGGTTGGTGTAGGTGGTGGGAGCGGCGGCCGACCCGCCATCGTCCGCGGCCGCCGGCAGGACCGGGGCAAGCCCCGCAGCGAGCACGGCCGCAGCGACCGCCGCGACCCAAGCGGTGCGGACAGGTCTCCGTCGATCTGATCCAAGGCGCATGCCGCCCATCGAACGGGGCCCGATTTTCTCCGGCAAGTACCCGACAGAAAAAGTAGGGAATTCTGCCGCCATCCGGATTTTCGCCCCCGCCACATCGCCCATGCTGCTGACTCCGGTTCAACAGGCTCCAGACGGCCGTAACCGCCCAGCAAACGGTCGCCTCCAGCCTGCTGAACCAACCTCAGTCCGGCGGCCGCCGACGCCGTCCCAGCACAAACACGTCTACCCAGCGATTGGGCCCGAAACCGACGCGGTTCCGGGCCCAATCACTGGGTAGAAGGCAACTTCCGGACGACCAACCCCTACTTGATCGCGCCCATCGACAGTCCGCGCACCAGCTGCTTCTGCGCCACCCAGCCCGCGATGATCACGGGCAGCGACGCCAGCAGCGCCGCCGCGCAGAGCCGGGCGAGGAACAGCCCCTCGCTCGTCATGGTCGACACGATGAGCACCGGCACGGTCGCCGCCCGCGAGGCGGTGAGGTTGAGCGCGAAGAAGAACTCGTTCCACGAGAAGATCACGCAGATCAGCGCCGTGGCCGCGATGCCGGGGGCCACCATTGGGATGAGCACGGACCGCAGGGTCCGCAGCAGCCCGGCGCCGTCGACGGACGCCGCCTCCAGCACCTCCCCCGGTACCTCCAGGAAGAACGACCGCATCATCCACACCGCGATCGGCAGGTTCATCGCCGTGTACAGGACCACCAGGGTCCAGATGTTGTCGAGCACCTTGAGCTGCCCGGCCACCACGTAGATGGGCACGATCACGGCGACGACGGGCAGCATCTTGGTGGAGATGAAGAAGAACAGCACGTCGCTGACCTTCTCCACCGGCCGGATCGACAGCGCGTACGCCGCCGGGATGCCCAGCAGCAGCACCAGCACGGTCGAGACGCCGGTGGCGATGGCCGAGTTGGCCACGTACACCCCGGACCCGCCCTCGATCACGGCGCGGAACTGGTCGAGCGTGGGCGTGAAGAACCACGTGGGCGGGTCGGACGCCGCCTGGTTCTCCTGCTTGAACGCCGTGGCGGCCATCCAGGCCACCGGGAAGAAGAAGGCGAGCGCCAGGAGCCAGGTCAGCGTGGTCAGCACGCCACCGGTGGCTCGACGGCGGTACGCGCGCGTCACGTCGGACATGCTCACTCCTTGACCTCGAAGCTGCGGAAGATGAGGCGCAGCGCGGCCGAGGCCACGATGATCGTGGCGATCACGACGACGACGCCCATGGCGGCGGCCTGCCCGATGTCGAAGCCGAGGAACGCGCGCTGGTAGATGTAGAACGGCAGGTTGGCGCTGGCCGTACCGGGCCCGCCCGCCGTCATGAGGTAGATCTGGTCGAACGTGTTGACCACGTAGATGACGCCGAGCAGCACGCCCAGCTCGATGTACCGCCGCAGGTGCGGCAGCGTGATCGAGCGGAAGACCCGCCACGGGCCGGCGCCGTCGACCGACGCGGCCTCGAGCACGTCCTTCGCCTGGGCCTGGAGGCCGGCGAGCACGAGCAGCATCATGAACGGCGTCCACTGCCAGACGAGCGCCATCAGGATCGCGATGATCGGGTAGGTCGAGGTCCAGTCGACCGCCTCGATGCCGAACACGCCGAGCACCCAGTTGAACAGGCCGTACGTGGGGTTGAGCAGCGCGACGGACCACAGGACCGACGTCGCCACCGGCATCACCAGGAACGGCGTGATGAGCATGGTGCGCGCCACGCCGCGGCCGAAGAACGGCCGGTCCAGCAGCAGCGCCAGCACGATGCCGAGCACCATCGCCACCAGCACGCAGCCGAGCGTGATGACCACGGAGTTCAGCGCCGTCTGCCGGAACGTCGAGTCCTGGGCGATGTCGATGTAGTTCGACAGGCCCACGAAGATGTCCTCGCCGGGCCGCAGCAGGTTCTGCCCGCGCAGCGAGTACCAGATGGTCACCAGGAACGGCAGCTGCGTGACGATCACGGTGAAGATCAGTGCGGGCAGGAGCGGGCCGCGACGGCGCCACCCCTCGGCCTTGCTGATCGTGCGCTCCGCGGCGGCGGCGCGGGCGGCCCGGCGCGAGCCTTCGAGCCGGTCGATGGTCGAGGTGCTCATTGCCCCTCCTGGGCCCGGTAGGTCTCCGCCACGGTTTCGGCGTAGCGCTGGGACTGTGCGATGGCCTCGTCCACGGTCACCTGGCCGGCGATGGCCGCGGACATCTGCTGGCCCACGCGGGTCCCGAGGTCCTGGAACTCGGGGATGCCCACGAACTGAATGCCCGGATAGGGCACGGGGTGGGTCATCGCGGACTCCTGGGTGGCCCCGTTCATCGACTCCAGGGTCGCGTCGGCGTACGCCTCGGACACCTCGGCGTACTCGGGGATCTCGTAGGTGGACAGCCGGCTGCCCGGGGGCACCCGCTCCCAGCCGATCTCCTCGCCGACGGTCCTGATGTACTCCTTGTTCGTCATCCAGGAGACGAAGTCCCAGGCGGCGTCCTTGTGCTCGCTCGTGGACGGGATGGCGAGCGACCAGCTGTACAGCCAGCCCGCGGTACCGGTCTCGGCCACGGGCGCGGGCGCGTAGCCCACCTTGCCCGCCACCGTGGACGACGCCGGGTCCTCGATCGAGGAGACCATCGACGTCGCGTCGTACCACATGGCCGACTGGCCCTGGGCGAACCGGGTGAGGCAGTCGCCGAACCCGGACGTCGCGGCGCCGGGCTGGCCGGAGGTCTGCACGGTGTCGATGTAGGTCTCGATGGCCTCGCGGCTCTCGGGCGAGTCGAGGGTGGCGTTCCAGTCCTCGTCGAACCAGCCGCCGCCGAACGTGTTGATCGCGGTGCTCATGGGCGCCATGACCTCGCCCCAGCCCGCCAGGCCGCGCAGGCAGATGCCCGAGAAGTCCTCCGCGGGCTCGTTCAGGTCCGCGGCCAGCTCCCGCACCTCGTCCCAGGTCGGGTTGGCGGGCATCTCCAGCCCCGCCTCCTCGAACAGGTCGGCGCGGTAGGCCAGGAACGACGACTCGCCGTAGAACGGCACGGAGTACATGTCGCCGTCGCGCGACAGGGCCTCGCGGACGCTGGGGACGAAGTCCTCGGCGTCGTAGCCCTCCGTCTCGTCAATGTACGGCTGCAGGTTCTCGATCCAGCCGTTCTCGGCCCACATCGGGGTCTCGTAGTTGGAGATCATGACAACGTCGAACTCGCCGCCGCCGGTCGCCACGGACGCCGTGATCTTGGCGCGGGCCTCGTTCTCCGGCAGCGACACGAACCGCACGTCGACGCCCGGGTGGGCGGCGCGGAACTCGTCCTGCAACGAGATCGCGTCCTGCATCTGCGGGTTGGACACGATCGCAACGACGATCTGCTCGCCCTCGCCGCCGGCCACGGCGCCCGCCCCGGCACAGCCGGACAGGGCCAGTGCGACGGTGGCCGTCGCCGCTACCGCGGTCGCTCTCACCGAAGCACCCGGCGCCGGCTTACCCCTCGGAGGTCGGAACATCCTCGTCCTCTCCTCGCGGCTTCTCCGCCACGCTCATTTGAGAAATTGAAACTGCTCATCTGCATCCGCAGAGTAGTTGGGTATGCTCAGGTGAGCAAGGCCCCCCGCTCAGAAGTCGCTCGATCAGCCCCGCCGCCGCCTGCGGGAGTGAGGAACGCAGGTGACCCAGAACGACTCGAACCTCATGGTCGAGGTGAGCACCGACTACTACCTCGACGGCAAGTCCAAGGTGGAGATCGCGCGCGACCGCGGCATCTCCCGCTTCCAGGTCGCCCGCCTGCTCGCGCAGGCCCGCGAGCAGGGCGTGGTGCGCATCGAGATCACGGCGCCCCAGGTCGACGGCGAGCGCGGCGCCCGGCTGGCCGCCCGCCTCGGCGCGCGCGAGATCCTGATCGCGCCCAGCGGCCCGGACCCCACCGCGACGCGCGAGCACGTCGCCGTCGAGCTCGCGCGCGCCGCCCGGGAGCACATCACGGAGGGCTCCACCGTCGGCGTCTCGTGGTCGCGCACGGTCGAGGCCGCGGTGCGGCACATCGGGCAGCTCCCCCACTGCGACGTCGTCCAGCTCGTGGGCGCGCTGCCCGTCGAGGGCAGCGGCAACTCGCTCGCCCTGATCACCGCGTTCGCGCAGATGCCGGGCGTGCGCACGTGGCCCGTGTGGTCGCCGCTCCTGGTGGCCGACGCCGCCACCGCCGCGGGCCTGCGCCGGCAGCCGGAGATCGCCGACGCGCTCGCGCGGGCCGACCGCCTGGACGTCGCCGTCGTCGCGATCGGCCACTGGTCGGAGCGCAGCTCGACCGTGTTCCCGCAGATCAGCACCGAGGAGCAGCAGGCCGCCACGGCGGCGGGCGCGATCGCCGAGTGCTCGGGCCGCCTGTTCGACGCCGCGGGCCGGCCCGTGCTGACCAGCCTCGACGAGCGGGTCGTCGGCGTCACGCTGGAGCAGCTCGTCGCCACGCCGCGCGTCATCGCCATCGGCTACGGGTCCGCCGTCGCGCCCGGCCTGCTGGCCGCGGTCAACGGCGGCGTCGCCGACACCCTGGTGATCGACGACGCCGCCGCGACGGCCCTGGAGACGATCGTCCCGGGCTAGCCCTCGCTGGTCGAGCTTGTCGAG
>NZ_JBHVEG010000251.1:0-7096 GCF_042802395.1 Promicromonospora sp. NPDC057488 | reverse complement strand
GCATTCCGAGCTACCGACCACCTGACATTCTGCCGACCGCCCCGATCCGCCTCGGCCAGCCCCAGCCCCGGCCCCAGCCTCAGCCCCAGGCCGTCAGGCGAAGCGGGCCGTGCGCTCCGTCACGCGGCCGGCGCCGCGGCCGGCGTCGGCGGCCGGGTCCCAGGCGTAGACCTCGGTGCCCGTGATGAAGACGCGCTCGGCGCGCTGGTCGGTGTCGAACGGGTCGCCGGACCAGAGCACGACGTCGCCGTCGAGCCCCTCGGCGATGGCCCCCACGCGCTCGCCCAGCCCCAGGAACGACGCCGGGTTGGCGGTGATGGCGGCCAGTGCGGTCTCACGGGGCAGCCCGTCGCGCGCCGCGAACGACGCCTGGTGCACCAGGAAGTTGATCGGGATGACGGGGTGGTCGGTCGTGATCGCGACCCGCACGCCGGCCGCCGCCATCGCGGCGATGTTGCGGTTCGCGCGGTGCCGCACCTCGACCTTGGACCGCGAGACGAACATCGGGCCGTAGATGACGGGGATGTCCTTCTCGGCGAGGACGTCGGCGATCAGGTGGCCCTCGGTGCCGTGGTTGATGACGAGCCGGTAGCCGAACTCCTCCGACAGGCGGATCGCCGTGGCGATGTCGTCGGCGCGGTGCGTGTGCTGGTCCCAGGCGAGCTCGCCGGCCAGGACGCGGGCCAGGGTCTCCTTGCCGAGGTCGCGCTCGAAGGGCTTGCCCTCCTCCGCCGCGGCGTCGCGCTTGGCGGCGTAGTTCTGGGCGTCGACGAACGCCTTGCGGATCACGTTCGCGACACCCAGTCGGGTCGAGGGGAGCTGCTTCTTGTCGCCGTACACGCGCTTCGGGTTCTCGCCGAGGGCACTCTTGACCGACACGGAGTCGCTGATGACCTGCTCGTCGATCGTCCGGCCGCCCCAGGTCTTGATCGCGACGGTCTGGCCGCCGATGGGGTTGCCCGAGCCCGGCTTGATGACCGCCGTCGTCACGCCGCCGGCGAGGGCGTCGCGGAAGCCCTCCTCGTCGATCTGCACGGCGTCGATCGCCCGCAGCGCGGACCCGTTCGGGTCCGTCATCTCGTTGGTGTCGTTGCCGGCCCAGCCCTCGCCCTCCTCGTGGATGCCGATGTGGCCGTGCGCCTCGACGAAGCCGGGCAGGAGCCACTTGCCCTGGGCGTCGATCGTCGGCGTGCCCTCGGGCACGGCGACGTCCTGCCCGACGGCGGTGATGACGCCGTCCTCGATCAGGACGGTGCCGTTCTCTACGGGCTCGGCGGCCACGGGGACCACGTAGGCGTTGGTGATGGCGATGCTGGAGCGGGTTGTCATGGGTACATCATTACCCAAGGTAACGAGGGGCAGGGCCGCTACCCGCGGGTTTCGTCGTCAAGGTTGCGACCAGGGCTCACCTGCGCACCGAGAGCGTCCGCACGGAGCTCGTGCCGGCGAGGTAGGCCGTGGTGGGCGTGGTCACCGCACGCAGCTTCACCGTCCCCGCGGGCAGCCGGACGCGGAACGCGGCCGCCCCGCTCGTGCCCTGCTCCTCGACCCCGATCGTCCGCCACGTGCGGCCGACGAGCCGCTGCAGGTAGACCGAGGTGTTCCGCTGCGGCTTGGACGACGTGGCCTTGACGCTGGTGAGCGACCGCGACGTCGGCCGGGCGGTCTGCACGGACAGCGTGACCTTCGGGCGCACGCTCGCCGTGGTCGCCTTCGACGTCGCGGGCCCCGCCACCCCTCGGTGGTCCGCGTGCCGCCACCGGTACTGCGAGGTGGACGACGGCGTCACCTTCGCGCTGACCGTGCCCGTGGACGACGTCGTCCGGGACGTGACGGTGGTCCACGTGCTCGAACCGGCCGGTCGCCTCTCGAGCACCACGGACTCCCCGGGGAAGACCCGGAAGAACGAGGTGCCGGGCGTCCGCAGGCGTGCGGAGACCGTGGTCGCGGCACCCGCCGTGACGGTCGCCCGGGACGCGTTCGTCACCTCGAGGGCTGAGCGGGGGTAGACCCGGAAGGTGTCGGTCCGCACGGTGGGTTCCGGCACGTACAGCCGGGAGCGGTGGGACAGGGTCGTGGTGACCTCGGTCGTGGTGCGACCGGCCCACCCGGCGTCCCAGGTCTTGTCGACCGTCCGCGGGAAGGTGCAGGACGAGGTGTCGAGGCAGGGGAACGCGACCATGTCGGAGTAGTTGTTCAGCCCCGCGACGGGGTAGCCGCCGTTCCCGTGCTCGGCCCAGGCGTCCCAGGCCAGGGTCCCGTCGTACGCGGGAGACTTCGTCACCGACATGCGGTAGCGCAGCCGTGTGCCCTCGAGGACCCACGAGGCCGCCGTGACCTTGTTCCCCGCGGAGTCGGTGATCGTCGGACCGCTCATCGTGACGGGCTCGTCCACCTGGAACGTCGCCGACGCGCTCGCGGTTCGGCCGGCCCAGTCGGTCACCGTGACGTCCCAGCGGTGCTTCCCGAGCGTCAGCCGGTCCCCGGTGCCGACCGACGTGGTGCGGCCGGTGATCGGCGAGACGGAGCCGAAACCGCGCTGCCAGGTGTCGACGACCTCGCCGTCGAGCCGCAGCTCACCGGATCGCAGACCGACGAAGCGGTGCACGTCCGACTCGTAGACGGCCTGCACGGGGGCGAATGCGAGGTTCAGCAGGTGGTTGTCCGGTGACGCCTTGCTGCCCGGCCAGACCTGGAGCTCCAGGTCCCCTCCGACGACGATCGTGCCGGAGTCGGTCTGCACCACGGAGCCGTCGTCGAGGGTGACGAACCCGGTGACCGCCGCGTGCTTGCCCTGCACCGTGTCGGCGGGAACCAGACCGGTCGTGAACGGTGCCTCCGTGTCGGCATCGGACCGGACGATCGTTCCTGCGAGGTCGTTCACCTCGACCCAGAAGGAGCGGACCCGGGCGGTGTCGCCCGTCAGGGACAGGTTGAGCTCCTCGTCCCAGGCGTCTCCGAGCGGCGAGACGCCCCAGCTCCCGGGGACGCCCGGCGGAAAGCCCTCGACCGCGAGCACCGGATCGGTCTCGGCGGACGCCGTCGCCGCCGGGACCGCGCCCACGAGCACCATCGCGGACACGACGGCGAGGGCAGCGAGACGTTGGCGCGCCATGGGGGCTCCGATCGAGAGGAGGCGCCCTGGACGCGCCGACGTCCGCGATCCTAGGTTCCGGCCGGCCGTGATCCGAGGTCGACGGCGGGTGAAGCTGCCACGTTCACCCGGTCAGCCCGACGTCGCCGGGTTGGTCGCCTTCCCGTCGAGCCACAGCGTGTCCGACGCGTCCGCGTGGGTGCCCGAGGTGCCCACGTGCTTCGGGCTGATCTGCGGCCCCTTGGTGATCACGTGGACCATCGCCATCCCGTGGCCCCGGCCCAGGCCGTAGTCCTCCTTGAGCCACTCCAGGATCGGACCCGCCTTGGTCGACGCGTCGAACCCGCGCTCCTGCGCCAGCGCGATCAGCTCGCGCGGGGTGTGCCCGGTCTTGTCCTCGACGGCGTCGAGGTAGGCCTGAAACGACATCGCTGATCTCCTCATCTCCGGCGCCGTCGATCGGGCACCGCGTTCACCAGGACAGACGCGGTTCGCCCGCCGAACTCATCGGCGCCGAGCCAGCGGGACGAGCGAGGCTCAGGAGCCCGTCCGCAGGAGCTCCGCCGCCGCGGCGATCCGCGCCGGGTCGCCCGGCGTCGACGTCCACGGCAGGCGCAGCGAGTCGCGGACCTGGTCGTCGCGGAACCGGGGCACCACGTGGATGTGGAAGTGGAACACCGTCTGCCAGGCCACCTCCCCGGCGCAGTTCAGCAGGTTCACGCCGTCCGCCCCGAGCTGCTCGACGGCTCGCCCCGCGACCCGCTGCGCGGTCATCGTGCACGCGGCCAGGTCCTCTTGCGTGATGTCGTGCAGGTCGACGGCATGCGACTTGGGGATCACGAGCGCGTGCCCGTCAGCCGCCGGGTTGATGTCCATGAACGTGAGCGTGCGCTCGTCCTCGTCGACCTGGGTGGACGGGAGCTCGCCGGCCACGATGCGGCAGAATAGGCAGTCGGGTTCGCGGGTCACGGACGGACTCTAGCGAGCGACAGCGGGCCGCCGCCGGGCACCCGCCGCGCGCATCCATAGACTCGACGTCGTGGACTTCTACAACGCGTACGCCCACGGGTTCGCCCGGGTCGCCGCCTGCACCATCCCCGTCGCCGTCGCCGACCCCGCGGCCAACGCCGCCGTCGTGCTCGACCAGGCGCGGCAGCTCCACGACGACGGCGTGGCCGTCGCCGTGTTCCCCGAGCTGTGCCTGAGCGGCTACGCGATCGACGACCTGCTCATGCAGGACACCCTCCTGGAAGGCGTCCTCGACGGGCTCGCCGCCATCAAGGAGGCCAGCGTCGAGCTGATGACGGTGCTCGTCGTCGGAGCGCCGCTGCTGGTCGGCAGCCGCCTGCTGAACGCCGCCGTCGTCGTGCACCGCGGGCGGATCCTCGGCGTCGCGCCCAAGTCCTACCTGCCGAACTACCGCGAGTTCTACGAGAAGCGGCAGTTCGCCCCCGGCGACGAGCACCGCGGCACCCTGACCCTGCTCGGCGAGGAGGTCCCGCTCGGCTCCGACCTCATCTTCCGGGCCGACGACGTGCCCGGGCTCGCGATCCACGTCGAGGTCTGCGAGGACATGTGGGTGCCGGTGCCGCCGAGCGCGCTGGCGGCGCTCGCGGGCGCGACCGTGCTGCTCAACCTGTCCGCGAGCCCGATCACCGTGGCCCGCGCCGAGGACCGCCGGCTCATCGTGCGCAGCGCCAGCTACCGCTGCAACGCCGCCTACGTCTACACGGCCGCCGGCCAGGGGGAGTCCAGCACCGACCTGTCCTGGGACGGCCAGACCATGGTCTACGAGGCGGGCGACCTCCTCGGCGAGACCGAGCGGTTCCCGGACGGCCCGCGCGCCACCGTGGTCGACGTCGACCTGGACCGCCTGCGGCAGGAGCGGCTGCGGCAGGGCACCTTCGACGACAACCGGCGCGGGCTGGGCCTGGCCGCGCCCGGAACGGGCGACGGCGGCGAGTTCCGCGAGGTCACGTTCAGCGTGCACCCGCCGCAGGGCGACCTCGGCCTGCGCCGCAAGGTGGACCGGTTCCCCTTCGTGCCGGACGACGCGGAGCGCCTCGCGCTGGACTGCTACGAGGCCTACAACATCCAGGTCACCGGCCTGGAGCAGCGCCTGCGCGCGATCGGTCAGCCCAAGGTGGTGATCGGCGTCAGCGGCGGCCTGGACTCCACGCACGCGCTGATCGTCGCGGCGAAGGCGATGGACCGGCTGGGCCGGCCGCGCACCGACGTCCACGCGTTCACCATGCCGGGCTTCGCGACGACGTCGGAGACCAAGGGCCGCGCGGCCCGGCTCGCCGAGGCCCTGGGCGTGACGTTCCAGGAGCTCGACATCCGGCCGGCCGCCGAGCAGATGCTGCGCGACCTCGACCACCCGTACTCCGACGGCACCAAGCAGTACGACGTCACGTTCGAGAACGTCCAGGCCGGGCTGCGCTACGACTACCTCTTCCGGCTCGCGAACCACCGCGGCGGGATCGTGCTCGGCACGGGCGACCTCTCCGAGCTCGCCCTCGGCTGGTGCACCTACGGCGTCGGCGACCAGATGTCGCACTACGGGGTCAACGCGGGCGTGCCCAAGACACTTGTCCAGCACCTGATCCGCTGGACCATCGACAGCGGGCAGTTCTCGGCGGACGCGGGCAGCCCCGTCAACACCGTCCTCTCCGAGATCCTCGACCAGGAGATCACGCCCGAGCTGATCCCCACCGAGGAGGGCGAGACGCCGCAGTCCACGGAGGCGACGATCGGCCCGTACGCGCTCCAGGACTTCACGCTGTTCCACGTGCTGCGGCGCGGCTACCGGCCGTCCAAGATCGCGTTCCTGGCCTGGCACGCGTGGCACGAGGCGGACGCCGGCGACTGGCCGCCCGGGTTCCCCGACCAGCGGCGCACCGAGTACGACCTGGCGACCGTGCGGCGGTGGCTCGAGGTGTTCGTGCGCCGGTTCTTCGCCTCGCAGTTCAAGCGGTCCGCGCTGCCCAACGGCCCGAAGGTCTCGCCGGGCGGCACGATGTCGCCGCGCGGCGACTGGCGCATGCCCTCGGACGCGTCGTCGGCGGCGTGGCTCGCGGAGCTGGGGAAGAACGTCCCGGAGGCGTGACGGACGCCGCCGGTGAGGCCGGACACAGGCCCCGTTCCGCGTGTTCTACGAGGAGTAGGGTTCCGACATGCCTGCTGTCTCCGTTGCCCTGGCCCGGCCCGGTAGCCGTCGCCTCGTCCGCCTGATCACCGTGTTCGCAGCGGTCCTGACCTTTGCCGCGCTGCTGCTGGTGGCCGGTCCGGCAAGTGCCCACGACCAGCTCCTGTCGTCCGACCCGAAGGACGGCGCGAAGCTCGACGAGCAGCCCACGAGCATCGGGCTCACGTTCAGCTCCGAACCGCTCGACACCGGCATCGAGGTGGCGCTCGTCGGTCCTGACGGCACCACCGCCAAGGGTTACGACATCCAGGTCGACGACAAGGTCGTGACCGCCCAGCTGCCCGAGGACCTGCCGGCCGGCAAGTACGACGTCGCCTGGCACGTGGTCTCGTCCGACGGCCACCCGATCGACGGCGAGTTCACCTACGTCGTCGAGGGCGAGCCGGAGCCGACCGAGGAGCCCACCACGGGCGCGAGCGAGGAGCCGGAGATGTCCACGCAGGAGGCGGCGCCCGTGGAGGAGCCGGCCGACGAGGCCAGCACGCCCACGGAGCTCGCGGGTGCCGGGGACGGCTCGGGCCCCAGCGGGCTCGCCGTCGCCGGTGGGATCCTCGCGGCCGTGCTGGTCGTCCTCGGCGTGGTGGTCATGATGCGCCGCAAGATCCTCGAGAACGACCGGCTGCGCCAGGCGAACGAGCCCGGCTCGGACGACCCGGACGCCGGCGAGCGTCCCAACGAGAACCCCGACACCAAGGGCTGACCCCTCAGGTCGTCCGCGGCGCGGGCGCGTCCGGCACCGGCCGGGACGCCCGCACCGCGAGGATCACCGTCACCACGGCGGGCGCCAGCAGGAC
>NZ_JBHVEG010000250.1:0-7171 GCF_042802395.1 Promicromonospora sp. NPDC057488 | reverse complement strand
CGATATCAGAATGAAAAAAGCGAAGAAACCAGTGAATATAAGGAGACGGGGAGGGACGGTCAGGTCACTCGCCCGGGTACTCGAGGCCGATCTGCTCGCGGATCGTGTCCAGCGTGGCCATGATCGCCACCGTCTCCGCGCGCGGGAGCAGGGGGCTGTCGAGCTCGCCGGCCGCGACCAGGCGCTCGGCCTCGGCGGCCTGGAAGTGCATGCCGCGCCCGGTCACCTCGGCGCTGTAGGTCTCCACCTCGGTCCCCGAGGCGTCGAAGACGTGCACCGTCGACGGGTTGTACCAGGTCGCGTCGATCTCGATGCGGCCCTCGGTGCCCAGGATCGAGGCCCGGTTGGGGCCCCGGGTGTCGGACGCCGACACGGTCGTGGCGACCCGGGCGCCGTCGTACCCGAAGATCGTGGCGACCGTGGCGTCCGCGCCCGTCTCCTTGAACGTCGCGTGCGACTGCACGGTGAGCGGCTCGCCGAACAGGTCCCAGGCGAACGAGACCGGGTAGATGCCCAGGTCGAGCAGCGAGCCGCCGCCCAGGGCGAGGTCGTTGATGCGGTGGGCCGGGTCGTCCGGCAGGTCCTGGGTGTGGTCCACCATGAGGGTGCGCACCTCACCGAGCACGCCCGACGCGATGATCTCGCGCACGCGCGCCATGTGCGGCAGGAACCGGGTCCACATGGCCTCCAGGACCACGAGCCCCTTCGACTCGGCGAGCTCCACGACCTCGCGCGCCTCGGCGGCGTTGAGCGTGAACGGCTTCTCGACCAGCACATGCTTGCCAGCCTCCAGCACGAGCTTGGCGGCCTCGGCGTGGAACGGGTGCGGCGTGGCCACGTAGACGATGTCGACCCCGGGGTCGGCCACGAGGTTCTCGTAGGAGCCGTGCGCCGTCGGGATGCCGAACCGGTCGGCGAACTCGCGGGCCTTCTCCAGGTTTCTGGACCCCACCGCCTGCACGGTGAAGCCGTTGTCGTTCAGGTCTGATGTGAAGCTCGCGGCGATCCCGCCGGCCGCCAGGATGCCCCATCGCAGGTGTGTCATACGTTCGAGCGTAGTGCCCGTGGAACGGGTCAGACGCTCAGTTCACCGGGGTGAACTGAGCGTCTGACACGTGCGGGGCGGGAGGGGGTCAGTTGACCTGGATGGTCATGTGGCCCTTCTTGCTGTCCTCCGTGAGCACCTTGATCGTGGTGCCGGTGCCGCCGACCTTGACCGAGTGGCCCGGGTTGGACTGGTCGTAGTAGGCCTCGGGGTTGGTGTCGTCGAACTTCCACACCGGCCACTGCTTGCCGACCTTGAGCGTGGTCAGCGACGTGGCCGACACCTCACGGTGCAGCGACAGCGCGTCCGTCTTCTGCAGGCCGAACGTGGCGTCGAAGGACTGGATGCGGTTGCGGGCGATGGTGCCGTCCGACCACTTCAGTGCCTTGGCGCGGGCGTCGACCGGCAGGGCCTGGCCGCCGCCCGGGTGCTGGGAGACGTTGTTGTCGCCGTACAGGCTGTTCACGTACCAGACCAGCAGGCCGTCCTGGTACGGGTAGTGCTCCACCTTGTTGCTGTTGGAGAAGCCCCAGCCGAAGTTGTACGGGCCCTCCTTGAGAGTCGCGTCGTATCCGCCGTAGACGCGGTTCTCCGCCACGTAGTAGTGCTGGTAGGTGACCTCGTAGGTGCCGTCGGCGCCGACCGGCACGAAGCCGTCGACGGTCCAGTCGGACGTGTCCGTGAAGTCCGCGCTCAGGGCGTCGCCCACGGCGACGTCGTCGATCGCGATGCCGGCCTCGTTGGTGCCGCCGTCGCTCGAGTAGCGGAACCGGACCGACGCCGTCTGGCCGGCGTAGTCCGCCAGGTCGGCGGTCAGGTCCACCCAGGCGCCGTCCGAGCTACCGGTGATGCCGGCGCCGGGGTTGGTGCCGTTCGGGTCCTCGTCCGTCGACAGGTTGTTCGACAGGGCGGTCCAGGTGGTGCCGCCGTCCGTCGAGACCTCGGCGAACGCGTAGTCGAAGTCCACCTCGATGTCGTACTGCACCTTGGCGGTGAGCGAGGCGCCGTCCGGCACGGTGAACGACGGCGAGGTGATCGTGTTGTTCAGGTCGTTGCCCGTGCCGGAGTAGACGAACTCGCCGTCGAACGGCTCGATGCCGTACTCCGCGCCCAGGTCGAGCTGCTCGACGCCGTCCGGCAGGTTCACGATCGCGGCCTGCGCACGCGTCGTGGCGTGGAACGACGGGCCGAGCTTGATGCGCTCGGTCTCGCCCGGCTCCACCGTCTCGTAGTCGAGCCAGCCCAGGAAGAGCTTCTCGGTGGCGCCCATGTGGTTGGGCGTGGTGCCGA
Source organism: Promicromonospora sp. NPDC057488 (assembly GCF_042802395.1). NCBI lineage: Bacteria > Bacillati > Actinomycetota > Actinomycetes > Micrococcales > Promicromonosporaceae > Promicromonospora > Promicromonospora sp. NPDC057488. The sequence goes on along the minus strand of NZ_JBHVEG010000250.1, from coordinate 4,836 downwards.
TGGTGCCGTCGCCGTGGCCCATCCACGAGCCGGAGCTCATGAGGTTCCAGTAGCCGGTGCCGTTCTCGCCGCCCGCGGTGTCGTAGTAGTCGGGCAGGCCGAGGTCGTGGCCGAACTCGTGGGCGAACACACCCAGGCCGCCGTTCTCCGGCTCCGTGGTGTAGTCGCGGATCCAGATGTCGGAGTCACCGATCTTGATGCCGCCGACCTTCGGGTAGTCGGCCGGGCCGTCCGTGCCGAGGCCGCCCTGGTTGACCGACCAGCGGTGCGACCAGATGGCCTCCTCGGGCGCGCCGGCCTCCTCGCCCTCGCCGGCGTGGATCGCCTGGAAGTGGTCGATGTAGCCGTCGGGCTCGGCGGTGATGCCGTCGCCGTCCAGGTCGTAGCGGTCCCAGACGTCGAACGACTGCAGGTACGCGTCGATCTCCTCGGCGGTCTTGCCCGCGGCGACCTGCTGGTCGTACCAGGCGTCCGCGGTGTCCTGGATGAACCGCGTCATGTCCGTGCCGGACTCCGTGGTGCCGTAGGAGGCCGTGCTGTACGGCACGGTCACCCAGTCGGACACGTCGCCCTGGAGGTCGAACCGGCCCGACGACATCTCGTCGTAGACGCCGGCGAACGACTCGCCGTCCTGGTCCTCCAGGCCGGTGAAGAACATCTCCTGGTAGTGCTCGCGCGAGAAGTCGGACTCCCAGTAGGTGGAGTTGTCGTTCCGCGCGGGCTCCGGGATCTCGTTGTGCGCCGGACCCGCCGTCGCGTCCGGGTAGCGCTCGTCGGCCTGGTCGCCGAAGTCGACCAGGATGCTGAAGAGCTGCGCGGTCTCCTCGACGCCGTACTCGACGTACTCGCGCGGCGAGATCTCGACGACCTTCGACTTGTGCTTGCCCTTGCCGCGGGTCTCGACCTTGGCCTGGCCGGTCGCGACCATGTCGACGGCGGTCTGCCGCTTCTCCGTCTGCTTCTCGGCGAGTGCGTCGGGGCGGTTGTCCTCCTTGGCGGGCGCCGCCTGCTGTGGCGGCTCCTCGACCGGCGGTGCCGCGGAAGCGGTGATCGGTACGACGGCGGCCGACAGCAGCAGGGCTGCTCCCGCACCGACTGCACAGATACGTCGATTCATGTTTCCTCCGTGAAGAGAGCTACGTCCGGGAGCGAGGAGGTGGTGCGTACGGGGCTCCCGGACCTGCTGGACACCTTTGTCCACGGAGGAGGAAACCAGGGAAATATTACGACAATGTTGCCTAGGACACAGTTCTGGTTCATGACGTATGCCAGGAATGGGCTCGTAGAATCGGTTCGAGGGCGCGTATTTTGGTCGCTGTCCGCCGGACCGGTTCGTCGTCCGGGTGAGCCCCACGCCCGTCGACCCAGCCGGAGATCCCCATGACCGCGAACAGCCCTGCCGCTGCGGCCTCGTTCGCCGCGCCCCCGGTCGACCAGCGCCGCGCCGCCATCGCCCTGATCGCGCTCTCGGTGAGCGCCTTCACGTTCGTGACGGCGGAGAACCTGCCGGGCGGGCTGCTCACCCTCATCGCCCCCGACCTGGGCCGCAGCACGTCCGAGGTGGGGCTGCTCGTGACGGCCTACGCCGCCGTCGTGGTGCTCGCGTCGCTGCCGCTCTCGCGGCTGACCCGCCGGTTCCCGCGGCGCTGGGTGCTCGCGGCGACCACGGCGGTCTGCACGGTCGGCACCCTGTGGTCGGCGGTCGCCGCCGGCTACGCGGACCTGATGGCCGCGCGCATGGTGACCGCGCTGGGGCAGGCGCTGTTCTGGTCCGTCGTCACGCCGGCCGCAGCGAGCCTGTTCGCGCCCGCCGTCCGCGGCAAGATGATCGCGCGGCTCGCCATCGGCAACTCGCTCGCGCCGCTGCTCGGCGTCCCGCTCGGCACGTTCGTGGGCCAGCAGGCGGGCTGGCGCACCGCGTTCCTCGTGTTCTCCGTGGTGAGCCTGCTGGCCTGCCTCGCGATGGCGATCGCCATGCCGGACGTCGACGCCGAGCAGAGCGGCACGGCCCGCGGCACCCACCCCAGCATGCGTCGCTTCGTGGTGCTCATGGTGGTCACGGTGCTGCTGGTGACCGGCGGGTTCATGATGATCACGTTCGTCACCCAGTTCCTGCTGGAGACGGCCGGTTTCCCGGACCGCTGGCTCAGCGCGCTGCTGCTGGGCCAGGGCACCGCGGGCCTGGTGGGCACGCTGCTGATCGGCCAGGTGCTCGACAGGCGGCCGTGGCAGACGGTGCTCGTGGCGCTCGGCCTGCTGACCGGCGCGCTGGTGCTGCTCTGGACGTTGGGCCACGTCCCGGCCCTCGCGCTGGTCGGGCTGGCGCTGTTCGGCCTCGCGTTCAGCGCGATCCCGCCGGCCCTGTCGTTCCTGTCCATGCAGGTGGCCCCCGGGGCCACCGAGTCGGCGACCGCGATCTCGAGCTCGGTGTTCAACGTCGGGATCGGCGGCGGCGCGGCGCTCGGCGCGCTGGTGGTCGCCACGGTGGGCGTGGACACGGTGCCCCTGGTCGGGGCGTGCTTCGTGCTCGCCGCGCTGGTGGTGGTCGGGGTGGACGTGCGCGTGGCGGCCCGCCGGACCGCCACGCCGCACGACACCGTGCCGGGAGTTACTTCGCGGCGCCCTTGAGGCTGCCGGTGAACGGCTCCTCGGAGCTGATGATGCACTGCAGGGAGCGGTCGTTCAGCTGGTCCCAGGTGGCCTGGGTCGGGTAGAAGCCGGTGTAGCCGTAGACGGACTCGTCGTAGGAGACGCCGACGAACTTCTCGAACTCGTCGTAGCACCACTCGTCGAACTTCTTCGACATGGCCTCGTCGCCCGGGTACTTGGCGTCGTCCATGATGAGCTCGGCGTAGACCTCGCCCGTGTGCTCCTCGGCGCACGGCACCACGGGCACCGACTCGACCTCGAAGTCCTCGCCCTCCCCGGTCTCGCCGTAGCCGTCCAGGGCAGCCAGGTCGATGCAGTCGCCCTTGAGGATGTCGAAGGCGTCCGCGTCCGCCGAGGCGGTGATCTCGCCGCCCGGCTCGTCACGCGGGGCCTCGCCGCTCGACATGATGCCGTCGAGGACCGAGCAGCCGGTGAGCATCGTGAGCGAGACGGCCGCTGCGGCCGCCGCGGCCAGCAGCCGGGCCGGACGACGGACGGTACGGACAGTGCGGTTCATCAAGTTCTTCCTTTTGGTTCGGCACGACGGCGGACGCCCTCGCCGCGGCCACCTCGGGCCGCCCCGGAAAAATACCGTCTCGAACGTCCGTACTGGTGGCGAGCGGACAACGATTCGATTACGGCCGACGGCGGCCGGTACCGGGGCCCGCGGAGGCCCGACACGGGGCCCTGTTCACGCGTCGTTCACCCGCGCGAGCGGGCGCCGTCCTACGGTGTCGCTGCGGACCACCCGCGCACGACACCCCGAAGAAGGAGCAGTCATGCGAGCCAGCACCACCTCGCGCCTGACGGGCGCGGCCGCGGCGGCGGCCCTGCTGGCCGGGGCCTTCCTCGCCTCGGCGAGCACGGCCTCGGCGGGCACGACGCCGGCGGGCACGACGCCGGACGGCACCGCCGCGGCGACGTCGGCCAAGCACGACCAGGACCGGGACCGGGACCACGGCAAGCACCGGACGCTGCGCGCCGCGACCTACAACCTGTCGCTGAACCGCGCGACGAAGGGCGAGCTCGTCGCCGACCTGGCCACGGGCGACGACGTCCAGGCGGCCACCGTGGCCGAGGTCATCCAGCACGCGAACCCGGACGTCGTGCTGCTCAACGAGTTCGACTACTCCGGCGACGCCGACCCGTACGCCGCCGCCGACCTGTTCCGCGAGAACTACCTCGAGGTGCCGCAGGGCACGGGCGAGCCGGTCGAGTACCCGTACGCCTTCGTGGCGCCGTCGAACACGGGCGTCCCGAGCGGGTTCGACCTGAACAACGACGGCACCGTCGGGGGCGGGGACGACGCGCTCGGCTTCGGGCTGTTCCCGGGGCAGTACGGCATGGTGGTGCTGTCCAAGTACCCGATCCAGCACCGCGACGTCCGCACGTTCCAGGACTTCAGGTGGCAGGACATGCCCGGCGCCCTGCTGCCGGACGACCCCGCCACGGAGGCCCCGGCCGACTGGTACTCCGCCGAGGAGCTCGCCGTGCTGCCGCTCTCGTCCAAGTCGCACTGGGACGTGCCGGTCCGCGTGGGCCGCGAGACGGTGCACGTGCTCGCGGCGCACCCGACCCCGCCGTCGTTCGACGGGGCGGAGGACCGCAACGGCCTGCGCAACCACGACGAGATCCGGTTCTGGGCCGACTACGTGCGCGGCGGCCGCACCGCCAGGTACGTCTACGACGACGAGGGCCGGCGCGGCGGGCTGCGCCCCGGCTCGTCGTTCGTGATCGTGGGCGACTACAACGCCGACCCGCTCGACGGCGACTCGGCCACGGGCGCCGACGGCGCTCCCGCGATCGACCAGCTCCTGCGGCACCCGCGGATCACCGACCCGCGGCCGACGTCGGCGGGCGCGGCCGAGGCCTCGGCGCTGCAGGCCGGCGCGAACCTGACGCACCTGGGCGACCCGGCGCTCGACACGGCCGACTTCGCCGACACGACGCCGGGCAACCTCCGCGTCGACTACGTGCTCCCGTCGCGCGACCTGCGGGTCCGGGACGCCGGCGTGTTCTGGCCGGCCGCGGCCGACCCGCTGTCCCGGCTGACGGGCGTCTACCCGTTCCCGAGCAGCGACCACCGCCTCACCTGGACCGACGTCAAGCTGCCGAAGTAGAACTGTGGCGAGATAGAACTCTGGCGTACCTCCTGATCAGGGGGTACGCCAGAGTTCTATCTCGCCA
>NZ_JBHVEG010000249.1:0-7196 GCF_042802395.1 Promicromonospora sp. NPDC057488 | reverse complement strand
CACAGGTCCCTCGGGGGACCTGTGGGTCTGACAACCAGAGGCTCGACGACAGACTTGGAGTGACGACGATGGTTCGCAACGTACGGTCCCTGAACGTGCGCGCGGCGGTGGCCTGGGCCTCGACGGCCGCGCTGGCCGGTGCCCTGACGGGCTGCGGCGACGTCGGCGGCGGCACGGTCGGCGGGGGCGGCGGGGACGACGACGTCCTGAAGATCGGCTTCGTCTCCACCGAGACCGGCTCGTCGGCGCCGTTCGGCGAGGCCAACACGTACGTGATCGAGTCCATGGAGCAGTGGTTCGCCGAGAACCCGGTGACCGTCGACGGCGCCGAGCTGTCCGTCGAGATCATCGTGAAGGACTCGCAGTCCGACTCCGCCCGCGCCGGCGAGGTGGCGGCCGAGCTGATCAACAGCGACGGCGTCGACCTGGTGCTCACGTCGTCCACGCCGGACATCACCAACCCCGTCTCGGAGCAGTGCGAGGCCAACGCCGTCCCGTGCATCTCGACGGTCGCGCCGTGGCAGCCCTTCGCGATCCGCGAGGGCGACCAGCCGGCCGACCTGAAGTACAGCTACCACGCGTTCTGGGGCCTGGAGGACGTGTCCGCGGTGTACGCGGACATGTGGGGCCAGGTCGAGAACAACGGCAAGGCCGCCGGCCTGTTCCCGAACGACCCGGACGGCCAGGCGTGGAGCGCGAACTTCCCCGCGCTCACGAAGGACACCGGCGTGACGATCGACGACCCCGGCCTGTACCCGAACGGCACGCAGGACTTCTCCGCTCAGCTCTCCGCGTTCGAGGGCCACGACATCCTGGTCGGCGTGCCGATCCCGCCGGACTTCACCACGTTCTGGCAGCAGGCAGGCCAGCAGGGCTACCAGCCCAAGGTCGCGACGATCGGCAAGGCGCTGCTGTTCCCGTCGTCGGTCGAGGCCCTGGGCAACGCGGGCGACGGCCTCACGTCCGAGGTCTGGTGGCACCCGACCGCGCCGTTCACCTCGTCGCTGACCGGGCAGACCGCGCAGGAGCTGGCCGACCAGTACGAGAGCGACACGGGCAAGCAGTGGACGCAGCCGCTCGGCTTCGCGGAGGCCCTGTTCGAGATCACGGTCGCGGCCGTCCAGGAGGCGGGCTCCACCGAGCCCGACGCGGTCACCGAGGCCCTGTCCACGCTGGAGGTCTCCACCGTGGTGGGCGACATCGCCTGGGGCGCCGACGACAGCGTGCCGCCCTACGTGGCCAAGACCCCGCTCGTGGGCGGGCAGTGGCGCCTGGACGAGGGCGCGGACGAGGGCCAGCACCCCTACGAGCTCGTCGTGGTCTCCAACACGCTGGCCCCGGAGATCCCGACGGGCGGCGACGTCGAGCCGCTCAGGTGACCGTGCCCCTGCTCCAGGTGGCCGGCGTCGCCAAGCGTTTCGGCCGGGTGGTCACCGCCCGCGACGTGTCGTTCGAGGTGTCGGCCGGCGAGGCCCTGGGCCTCGTCGGGCCGAACGGCGCGGGCAAGACCACCCTGCTCGACATCGTGGCGGGCACCCTGCGGGCCGACGCCGGGTCCGTCGTGCTGGACGGGCAGGACCTGACGAGGCTCGGCGCCGCCGCGCGCGCCGACCTGGGCGTCGCCCGCTCGTACCAGGTGCCGCGCCCCTTCGCCGGGCTGACCGTGTACGAGAACGTGCTGGTCGGGGCCTCCTTCGCCGGGCGACGGCACGGCGGCGACGCCCGCGCCCGGGCCTGGCACGCGCTCGAGGTGACCGACCTCGCCGGGTCGGCCGACACGCCGTCGGGCAGCCTGCGCCTGCTGGACCGCAAGCGGCTGGAGGTGGCGCGGGCGCTCGCGACCGGGCCGCGCCTGCTCCTGCTGGACGAGATCGCGGGCGGCCTGACCGAGCGCGAGCTGCCGCAGGTGGTCGGCCTGGTGCGCCGGCTGCGGGACGACGGCGTCGCCGTGGTCTGGATCGAGCACGTGCTGCACGCGCTGCTCGACGTCGTGGACCGCCTGCTGTGCCTCGCCGCCGGCGAGGTGATCGCGCAGGGCGACCCGCACGAGGTGATCCGCAGCCCGCAGGTGGTCGAGGTGTACCTGGGCTCGACGGTCGACTCCGTCCCGGGGGAGCCGGCATGAGCGTCCTGGAGGTCACGGGCCTGGAGGTCCGGTACGGCGACCTGCTCGCGGTCGACGGGGTGGAGCTCAGCCTGGCCGAGGGGGAGACCCTCGCCGTGCTCGGCGCCAACGGCGCCGGCAAGTCCACGCTGCTCGCGGCGCTCGCCGGCACGCACCTGCCCACGGCGGGCACCGTGCTGCTCGACGGCGCCGTGGTCACCGGGGTGCCTGCGCACCGGCGGGTGCGGCGCGGCGTCGCGCTCGTGCCCGAGGGACGGCGCCTCTTCGGCTCGCTCACGGTCGAGGAGAACCTGCTCATGGGCCGGTACCCGAAGCGCCCCGGGCCGTGGGACCTGCGCGCCGTGTACGACGTGTTCCCGCACGTCGCCGAGATGCGGGACCGCCGCGCCGCCGTGCTCTCGGGCGGCCAGCAGCAGGCCGTGGCGATCGGCCGGGCGCTCCTGACCAACCCGCGCGTGCTGCTGCTGGACGAGGTCTCGCTCGGCCTCGCGCCCGCCGTCGTCACCCGGATCTACGACGCCGTGCGGCGCATCACCACGGAGGGCACCACGGCGCTCGTCGTCGAGCAGGACCTGGACCAGGCGCTGCGCGTGGCCGACCGCGTCCAGTGCCTGCTGCGCGGCCGCACCGTGCTGGAGGCCCCGGCCGCCGGTCTGGACCGCGAGGCCGTCGCGGACGCGTACTTCGGCATCACCCCGCCGAAGTAGAACCGCAGCGAAGTAGAACTCCAGCGAAGTAGAACCCCAGCGAAACAGATGACGGAGGACTGATGGACTGGCTCAACGCCGGCGTGCAGGGCGTGCTGCTCGGCGGGCAGTACGCCCTGCTGGCGTGCGGCCTGTCGCTGATCTTCGGCGTGATGCGCATCGTCAACCTGGCGCACGGCGTGCTCGCGGTGCTCGCCGCCTACCTGTCGCTCGTGCTGGTGCAGCAGGGCCTGCCGCTGTGGCTCGCGATCCTCGTGGTGGTGCCGGTGTTCGCGGCGCTCGGCTACGCGGTGCAGCGCGGGCTCTTCAACCCGGCGCTGGCCCAGGTGCGCGCGGGCGGGGCGGGTGCGGGCCGCGGCGCGGGCGAGCTCGCGCCCCTGCTGGTCTCGTTCGGCGTCGCCGTGGCGCTGACCAGCCTGCTCCAGGAGGTGTTCAGCGCGGACACCCGCAAGATCCCCACGGGCGACCTCGCCTCGACCGGCGTGCCGCTCGGCCCGCTCTCGGTGGGCCTGCTGCCGCTGATCACCCTGGTCGTGGCCGTGGCGGTCATCGCGGGCGTCCAGCTCTTCCTGGCCCGCACCCCCACCGGCCGCGCCATGCGCGCCGTCGCCGACGACGCCGGGGCCGCCGCGATGACCGGCGTCGACCCGAAGCACATGTACGCCGTGGCCACCGCCCTCGCGTTCGCCACGCTGGCGCTCGCGGGCGTGTTCGTCGGCATGAGCACGCAGTTCTCGCCCGGCTACGGCGACCTCGTGCTGCTGTTCGCGTTCGAGGCCGTGATCATCGGCGGGCTCGGCTCCCTGTGGGGCACGCTCGCGGGCGGCGTCGTGCTGGGCATGGCGCAGACGATCGGCGCCCAGATCGACCCGCAGTCGGGGGTGCTCGCCGGGCACCTCGTCTTCCTCGCCGTGCTGGTGGTCCGGCCCGGTGGCCTGCTGCCCCGGAGCGTGCCGGCGTGAGCGTCCCGACCGTGCCCCCGACCGGCGTCCCGACGATCACCCGCGGCGGGCGCGGCTCCCTGCTCGGGGGCGGCGGCCTGGTCCTCGTCGTCGTGCTGCTCGCCGCCGTCGTGCCCTACGTCGTGACCCTGGGCGCGCTGTCCAGCCTGGTCATGCTCTTTGCCCTCGTGATACTCGGTACCACCTGGAACCTGCTCGCCGGGTACGGCGGCATGGTGAGCGTCGGCCAGCAGGCCTACGTGGGCGTGGGCGGCTACGCGCTGATCCAGCTCGCCGACGCCGTCGGCGCCCCGCCGTGGGCCGCCGTCCTGGCGGCCGGCGTGATCGGCGCGGCGATCGCCCTGCCCACCAGCTACCTGGTGTTCCGCCTGGCCGGTGGGTACTTCGCGATCGGCACGTGGGTCGTGGCCGAGGTGTTCCGCCTGGTCACGATGCAGATCGACGGCCTCGGCGGCGGCAGCGGGCTGTCGCTCGCGGCCTTCCGCGGCACCGACCGGGTCGACCGCGTGGCCTTCGTCTACTGGTTCGCCCTGGCACTGATGGTCGCCGTCGTGCTCGGCACCTACCTGCTGATGCGCTCCCGCGTGGGACTGGGGCTCACCGCGATCCGCGACGACCGGGTCGCCGCGAGCAGCCTCGGCGTCGCCGTCGACCGGGGCCGCCGGCTCGTCTACGTCGCGGGCTCGGCCGGCGCCGCGCTCGCGGGTGCGCTGATCGCACTGAGCACGCTGGGCGTCACCCCGGGGTCGATCTACTCCGTGAGCTGGACGGCCGCGATGATCTTCATCGTCGTGGTCGGCGGCATCGGCACCATCGAGGGGCCGCTGGTCGGGGCCGTCGTCTACTGGGTGCTGCAGCAGGCCCTCGCGCCGCTGGGCACCTGGTACCTCGTGGTGCTCGGCGTGGTGGCCGTCGCCGTCGTGCTGCTGGCGCCGCGCGGGCTGTGGGGCCTGGTGGCGGGCCGGTTCCAGCTCTTCCCCACGACCTACCGGGTGCGGTCCGGTCGGATCTGACGGCGCGGTGAGTCCGACGTCACAGCGACTTGGGTCGACGGCGCGACTCGGTATCAACGAAAATAGTTGATCCGCAGATCAGCGGGTGAGCCACGTGCAGCGTAGCCGTAAGCCTGCACCGGAGGAGGACCCATGACGGACGCCGACGACGCCCAGTACCACTCCATCGCCAACCCTCGCCGGACCACGCTCGTGCATCGGAGCGTCACCGACACCTACGGGTCCCTGCACGAGGAACGCGAGACCCCGGCCGACGACGCCAGCGCGGGCTGAGCCGAGCGGGGTCCGCACCGAGTCCCGGTGCCCACGACGGAGGGCCCGGTCGCACCGCCATGTCTGGCGGGCGCGGCCGGGCCTTCCGCGTTCCCGGCCCGCCGCGTGCCCAGGTCGGCCGGGCGTCCCGGCCGGGCTGTCCGGCATGCGAGACGAATGCCGCGCCCGCAAAGTTCACCCCCTGCCCCGCAGGCCCTGTCGAAGGCCAGGCGAGGGGCCGCAGTTCACCTCCGATTCATGTGATCGACCTCACTCCCGTTACATTCCGGAAACAAGTCCGCTAGCCTGGAGCGCGCATCCTCTCCCACAATTTGGTGAGCGGAAGCGGTACGGCAGGTTGATGCAGGCGCATGAGGCACGGCGAGTTCGGCACGGTGCGCAGGCGGGCAAGGACCCGCGGCGACCGGTACGACGTGGAACAGGGAACTCGCAAGGAGCCCGGCCCCGAGACGGGGTGCGGACCCAGCAGAGCACGTCCGATCACGTACGACACAAGAACTGAGTGGGGTTACCAGGGATGAATGGCGAATCGATTCGACACTTCACGGACGGTCGCGTTCCCGACGCCGGGATCGCGCACCTCTTCAGCGTCGAGAACCGATTCCAGGCGCGCCTCGACGTCGAGGCCGCACTCGCGCTCGCGGAGGCCGAGGTCGGCCTGATCCCGGAGCCGGCCGGTGAGACGATCGCCCGGGCCGCCCAGATCGAGAAGCTGGACCTCGACCGCGTGGCGGCCGAGACGGCGTCGGCCAGCCACCCGCTGATGCCGCTCATCGAGGAGTTCGCGCGCGTGGTCGGCCGCGAGCACGGCGGCTGGGTGCACTGGGGCGCCACCACGCAGAACATCACCCAGACGGCGGACGTGCTCGTGCTCCGCGACGCGCACCGCGCGGTCAAGGACCTGCTCGCCAAGGTGCTGCGCGGCATGTCCAAGCAGGCGGAGGCGTCGGCCGCGGTGCCGATGGCGGGCCGCACGCACAGCCAGCACGCGGTGCCGGTGACGTTCGGCTTCAAGGTCGCCGTCTGGATCGACGAGCTCGCGGCGCACACCGACCGGCTCGAGCGCCTCGAGGACCGGCTGTTCCGGGTGCTCATGGGCGGCGCCGTCGGCACGTTCGCGTCGTTCGGTCCCGCCGGGCGCGAGGTCGAGCGCCGGGTCGCCAACCACCTGGGGCTCGGCACCATGCCGGTCCCGTCGCGCGCCATCAACGACGGCATCGTCGAGCTGGTGCTCGTCCTGGGCCAGGTCGCCGGCACCGCCGGCAAGATCGGCAAGGACATCTACTCGATGATGCAGCCGGAGTTCGGCGAGGCGTTCGAGCCCATCCCCGAGGGCACGGTCGGCAGCTCGACCATGCCGCACAAGCGCAACCCGCAGCTCGCCCTCGACCTGCTGTCGATGAGCGCCCAGCTGCGGGCGCTGGCGGCGCCCGCGCTCGAGTCGATGCAGCACGACCACGAGGCCAACGGCGGCATGACCGACCTCCTGGAGTCGACGGTCTCCCGCGCCACCGTCCTGGCCGGCGACATCCTGACCCGCCTGGACGTCATCCTCGACGGGCTGGAGCTCGACGAGCAGCGCATGCGCGCCAACCTGGCGCTCAGCGAGGGCCTCATCGGCTCGGAGTCGCTGATGATGGAGCTGGGCGAGCGCATCGGCCGCCAGAAGGCGCACGAGGTCGTGTACGAGGTGGCGCAGGAGTCGGCAGTCGGCGACGAGCAGTTCCTCGACCTGCTGGTGCGCAACACGACGGTGAGCGCCTACTTCGACCGGGCCGAGATCTGCCGCCTGATCGACCCGCGCGCCTACCTCGGCGAGAGCATCACGATCGCGCACGACATGGCGCAGCACGCCCGCGCCGTCGCCGACCGGCTGGAGTTCAGCGCGCGCACGGCCAAGCCGGTGCCGCTCTTCGTCCGCGACACGGCGGACGAGCCCGCCGCCGAGCCGAGCACCGGGGACGACGTCGACGCCGTCCGCCTGGTCGACGGCACCCGGGTCGCCGCGGCCGCGCGGACCCCGGAGGAGCTCCTGCTCGTCGGCCTGTAGTCCTCGCTCCTCGCGGCTGTCCGGCCGTCGCTCCCCGGGAACCTGCCGGTCCCTGGGAGCGACGGC
>NZ_JBHVEG010000248.1:0-7269 GCF_042802395.1 Promicromonospora sp. NPDC057488 | reverse complement strand
CCCCGAGGGGGTGCGCTGCCGGCCCGCGCCCGACGTCGGGCCCGTCACTGGTCCGTACCCTTCACCACCTTGCCGGTACGGACGCTGACCATGGTGGGGTTCTCCGCGGGCACCATGCCGAGGCTGCGGGCCTTGTCAGGCAGGTCCGTCTCGGCGGCGCTCAGGTTCTCCTCCAGCACCTGCACGTCCTGGGCGGTCTGCGCGACGTCGCCCTGCAGCTGCGACATCTCGTAGGAGCCCCGGGCGAGCGTGGTGTTCAGCACGAGGACCGCCACGAGCGAGCCGATCATCAGGGTGGCGCACAGGACGAAGAACGGCACGCGACTCTTCGCGTGCAGGGGCGCGCGGACCACGTCGAGGCGGCGGCCGCGCTGCGCGGCGCCTCCCGAGATCGCGGTCAGCGGGGCCCTGCGGGTGCGGGGCAGCTCGGCCGGACGGACTGCGCGGGCCGTCGCGGCGTTGGTAGCACTCATCGGCGGTCCTCCTTCGCTGTGTGGTGCGTGCTGGTGCGGTTCAGCAGGTGCTCGGGCGTCGGGCGGAGGCGGCGGGCGGCACGCAGCCGGACCGAGGCCGAGCGCGGGTTGCGCTCCAGCTCGGCGGCGTCCGCCTCCTCCGCGCCCCGGGTGAGCGCCTCGAGATAGGGCCGGTGGGTCTCGGGCTCGACGGGCAGCCCCGGCGGGGCCGACGACGTCGTGCCCTGCGCGATGGCGCGCTTGACGATCCGGTCCTCGAGCGACTGGTACGACTCCACGACGATGCGGCCGTCCACGGCGAGCGCCTCGATCGCGGCGGGCACGGCACGCTCGAGCACCTCGAGCTCGCCGTTCACCTCGATGCGCAGCGCCTGGAAGGTGCGCTTGCCCGGGTGGCCGCCGGTCTTGCGGGTCGCGGCGGGGATGACGGCGCGCAGCAGGTCGACGAGCTCGCCGCTACGGTCCCACTCCCGCTCGGCCCGGCGCCGGACGATCGCCCGCGCGATCTTGCCCGCGAACCGCTCCTCGCCGTACTCGCGCAGGATCCGCGCGAGGTCGCGCTCGTCGTACGTGTTGAGCACGTCGGCCGCGGTCAGCTCCTGGGTGGAGTCCATGCGCATGTCGAGCGGCGCGTCCTGCGCGTAGGCGAAGCCGCGGTCGGTCTCGTCGAGCTGCAGCGAGGACACCCCGAGGTCCATGAGCACGCCCTGGACGGCGCCGCCGGCGTGCTCGTCGACCACCTCGGTGATCTCGTCGTACACCGCGTGCACCGGCGTGAAGCGGTCGCCGAACCGGGCCAGCCGGGCACCGGCGAGCGCCAGGGCCTGCGGGTCGCGGTCGATGCCGATCACGCGGGCGGCCGGGAGCTGCTCCAGGACCGCCTCGGTGTGGCCGCCCATGCCGAGCGTGCAGTCCACCAGGACGGAGCCGGGCTCGGCGAGCGCCGGGGCGAGCAGGTCCACGCAACGCTGGAGCAGCACCGGGAGGTGGCGATCGGCGGCGTCGCTGCCGGCGCCGGGGCGGTTGTCGGTCGCGTTCATCGGTGTCTCCCTCCTGCGTGGTGCTGGTCCTGCGTGGTGCTCGTCATGCGTGCTGCCTCGTGCTCGTGCGGGTACTTCCGGGCGGGCCGCCCGGTCAGGTCTCCCTCCGCACGGTTCCGGCGGCGGGGAAGTGCGCCGGATCCTGCGGGAGGAGGCCTGACCGTGCGGCCGGTCAGCCCACCTGTACTAGAAGCTCAGCCCGGGGAAGATCTCCTCGGCCTGATCGATGTAGTCGGGTTCGGTCTGCTCCTGATATGTGGCCCAGGCCTGCGCGTCCCACACCTCCACGCGGGTACCGACCCCGATCACGACCACCTCTCGGTCGAGACCGGCGTACTCGCGCAGGTGCGTCGGGATGGAGACCCGGCCCTGCTTGTCCGGGACCTCGTCGCTCGCTCCCGCCAGGAAGTTTCGCGTGTAGTCCCGTGCTGCCTTGCTCGTCACCGGCGCCTGCCGGATCTGGGTGTAGATCTGCTGGAACTCGTCCATCGGGAGGAGGAAGAGGCACCGCTCCTGCCCCTTGGTCATGACCAGACCACCGGACAGGCGCCCCCGGAACTTGGCGGGAAGGATCAGGCGCCCCTTCTCGTCGAGCTTCGGGGTGTACGTGCCGAGGAGCAGACCCAGACCTGCGAAACCTTCTGCCATCGCAGTCATGGGCCGACACCTCCTTCCGCTCCCGCATACTCCACGCTACTCCACTTTCCACCACCACACTCGGAAAAACGATGGGGAGAACTGCCCAGTGACCCTCAATGCGCAGGTCAAAGAGGTAAAGAGCGGGTGGAGTAAATTCATGTCCGGCGTGGCGTGGAATGTCGGATCAGGTCGTGCGGGGCCGCATCCCGCCAGGCGTGCGCGACCTGGCCGGACGTCGTTTCACCGGGGCGAAAGAAGCTCGCGGATCTGTGAAGACCGCGTGATGCACTCAACAGAGTGCTTTACATCTCTACTAGGCTGGACCAGCCGGGCGGGCGTTCTCGCCCCGGCTTCCGAACAGCGCGTACCCGCGCGAGAAACCGGCCTGACTCCCGGCCCGATGGAGGTCCCCCCAGTGCACACGGAACCCACCGCCTCCGGCCTCTCGGATCCTCGTTACGGCGGCGCGGCCGCCGCACCGCCGGCGCCAGGACCCGGCGCGCTCGACGAGCTCGTGGAGACCATGGCGCGGGTCCGGGGGGCCGTGGAGTCCGTCGTGACCGGCCGGCCCGGCCTGGCCGACATCACGCTCGCCGTCCTGCTGGCCGAGGGCCACCTGCTCGTCGAGGACGTGCCCGGCGTCGGCAAGACCACGCTCGCCAAGGCGGTCGCGCGCAGCATCGACTGCCACGTGGGCCGCATCCAGTTCACGCCCGACCTGCTGCCGAGCGACCTCACCGGCGTCAACATCTTCCGCACCGGCAGCCACGAGTTCGAGTTCCGCCCGGGCCCGGTGTTCAGCAACATCGTCATCGGCGACGAGATCAACCGCGCCTCGCCCAAGACCCAGTCCGCGCTGCTGGAGTGCATGGAGGAGGGCCAGACGACCGTCGACGGCACCACCCACCAGCTCCCCCGGCCGTTCCTCGTGGTCGCCACCCAGAACCCGGTGGAGATGGAGGGCACCTACCCGCTGCCCGAGGCGCAGCGCGACCGGTTCATGGCCCGCATCACCGTGGGCTACCCCGACATCGACGCCGAGATGCTCATGCTCGACCGGCAGGAGGCCACCACGCCGCTGGCCCACCTGCAGGCCGTGACCGACGGGCACACGCTCCTGCGGTTCTCCGCGCTCGTGCGCTCGCTGTACGCCTCTTCCTCCGTCAAGCGCTACGTGGTGGGCCTCGTCGGCGCCACGCGCGAGCACCCCGGCCTGCGGCTGGGCGCCTCGCCGCGCGCCTCGCTCCAGCTCCTGCGGGCCGCCAAGGCCATCGCCGCCATGGCGGGGCGCGACCACGTGCTGCCCGACGACATCCAGCGGCTCGCCCGGCCCGTCCTGGCGCACCGCCTCATCCTCACCACCGAGTCCCGGCTCGGCGGCGTGACACCGGAGACGCTCGTCGACGAGATCGTGCAGCGCACCCCGGTGCCGGCGCTCGAGCCCGCCGACCGGCGTCAGTTCTGAGCGGCCAGGGCGGCAAGCGCATGAAGTGGCGTGACACGCTCGCCCGGATCAGCCGGGTCCGGCTCACCCCCCGCGGCATCGGGGCTGCCTGCGTGGGCGGCGTCCTGATCCCGCTCGGGCTGGTGCTCACCCTGCCCGACCTGGTCGGGCTCGGCGCGGCGGCCCTCATCGCCGTGGCCGTGGCCTGGCTGGTCATCGGCACCCAGCGGCTCGAGTCAGGACGCGGCGCGCTGCACGTGACGCGTGCCGTGGCGCCCAACCCCGTGGTGCGCGACCGGACGGCGGACGTGAGCCTCCTGGTCGCCGCGCACCAGGCCTCCGGCGCCGCGTACGAGCGGCTCTCCCGCCTGCGCCTGTCCGAGCAGGCGGCGCACGAGCTCGCCGGGCACCAGGGCATCCGCGCCCGGGTGTCCGCGCGGGCCGACCGGATCACCGTGCACTACTCGCTCACCCCGATGCGCCGCGGGCGCTGGTCGCTGGGTCCGCTGCTGACCACCCGGACCGACGTGTTCGGCCTGGTCCGCGCCACCCAGCCGCTCGGCAGCCCCACGCAGGTGCCCGTGTGGCCCCGCACCGTCGAGCTCGCCGTCCGCACGCGCGCGGTGGGCGACGTCGACCGCTCCGCCACGGGCGCACGCCTGCAGTCGACCGACGACTCCGTGCTGCGCGAGTACGTCGCGGGCGACGACCCGCGCCGCGTCCACTGGGCGAGCGCGGCCCGCCGCGGCCAGCTCATGGTCCGCGCCGACGAGAGCGCCGGCGTGCGCCCCGTGACCGTGCTCCTCGACCGCTCGCTGCTGCCGCACTGGCAGGAGTCCGGGAGCATGCGCCGCCCCGCGGCGGTGGACGACGGCGAGTGGGCGGTCGAGCTCGCGGCGTCGATCGCCACCTCGTTCCTCGACGCCGGCCACCCGGCGCGCCTCGTGACCACGAGCGTGGCCCCCAGCCTGGAGAGCGAGCGGTTCGCGACCACCCGGGCCAGCCGGTCCGCGCTGCTGGACGCCTGCGTCGACATCCGCGGACACCGCGGCAACGCCGAGGGGCAGCACGCCATCAGCACCACCGCGCGGGCCCTGCGGCTCGCCCGGGTGCCCGGCGAGATCGTGGTGACGGTGCTGGGCCCGCAGGGTCCCGACGCGCGCCACGACCTGGCCGCCCTCGCCGCCGAGGGCACCTGCTGGGCCCTCCTGGTCGCGCCGCACGGCGCCGGCTTCCAGCACGAGCTGGACCAGACGGCGGCCGAGCTGCGCGGCTCGAGCTGGCACGTCAGCACGTGCGAGGCGCGCACCGACCCGGAGCGCGCCTGGGCCCTGCTCGCGGAGCGTGCGCCGTGATCCCCGCACACCGCGGCCCGCTGGTCCGCACCGTCGCCTCCGGCGTGCTCGTCGCGATCGCCGTGATCGCCTCCATGCACGCCCTCACGCTCGTCATCGACCCCGGCCCCTGGCTCACCGCCGGCACCACGGGTGTCCTCCTGGTCTCGACCACCAGCTGCGTGGTGCGGTACCTGCTGCTGCGCACCGCCGTGGACCGGGCCGCCGCCCGCCGGGCGGCGGGCCAGGGGTCGAGTGCCGACCGGGCCGCCGACCGCGCCGCGGGCAGCGCGTCCTTCGTCGCCACGGCGGCCGGCCTCGTGGTCGCCGTCTGGTTCGTCCTGGCCCGCTACGGCGGGCCCGGCCAGCGGTTCGAGCCGTTCGTGGGCCCGGACTCCGTGGAGCAGGTCCTCGAACGGTTCCGCCAGGCCACCGAGCTGATGAACACGCAGGTGGCCCCGGTGGACCCGGGGCCGGCCATCAGCATGGTCGCCGTGGGTGGCACGCTGCTGGTGCTGCTCGTGGTGGACTCGCTCGCCGGTGCGCGCATGCCGGGCTTCGCCGGGGTGCCGCTGCTCCTCCTGTGGACGCCGCCGCTCACCCTGATCGGCGACGTGCAGTGGCCCGTCTTCGTCATCAGCGTCACCGCGATGCTCCTGCTGCTCACGGTCGACCCGGTGGGAGTGACCCCCGGGCGGCGCGGCGACTCCGAGTCCGCGGCGGTGCGCCGCGCGCAGCGGTTCCGCTCCGGCATCACGGCGCTGACGTCCGTCGCGGTCGCCGCCACCTCGCTCGGCGTCGCGACCGGCATGGCCGCGCTGCCGGCGCTGGCCGGCACGTGGAACCAGCTCATCTCCACGCCGTCCGACACGGTCGAGCTGTCCTCCGAGCTCGACATGCGCCAGCCGCTGAGCGCCCGCTCGGGCAACACCGTGCTGACCTACACGATGGCCGACGGCGAGCCGACCGGCCCCCTGCGCGTCATGACGCTGACGGCGTTCGACGGCGTGCAGACCAACCGGAACGTGCCCACCGGCGGCCTCGCGGAGTTCGACGCGTCGACCGTCCTCGCGCCGCCCGGCGAGGGGGCCACGGGCCAGGGCCGCCAGATGGACGTGCAGATCGGGCAGCTCGACGGCTCGGAGCTGCCGCTACCGCTCGAGCCCCGGCGGGTCGACGTGGGCGGCGACTGGGCCTACGACTCGCTCCGGGACGAGGTGCGCGGCGGCGAGGGCACCCAGCAGGGCGCCCCGTACACGGTCGAGATCGTCGACCGCGGGCTCACCCCGGAGCTGCTCCGGGCCGTGCCGGCCGGGGGCGACCCCCGGTCGGCCGGCTACACGGAGGTGCCGGACACCGAGCACCGGGACGACATCGCCGACTACGCCCAGCGGGTCGCCGGCGACGCACCGACCCGGTTCGACGCCGTGGTCGCGCTGCAGAACCATCTGCGCTCCGGCGCCGGGTTCGTGTACAACCCGGACGCCGACTACCGGGGCTCGTCCGACACCGTCTGGGACTTCCTGCAGAACAAGGAGGGCTACTGCACGCAGTACGCCCTGTCCATGATGGTCATGGCCCGCAGCCTCGACATCCCGGCCCGGATCGGCGTCGGCTGGCTGCCCGGCCGCCCCGACGGCACCGGCGGCTACCGGGTCACCGGCCAGGACTCGCACGCCTGGCCCGAGATCTACTTCCCGTCCGTGGGCTGGGTCCGCTTCGAGCCGACGCCGCAGGTCCAGACCGGCCCGCTGCCCGCGTACGCGAACCCGACCACCGGCAACGCGCCCAGCGCCTCCCCCACGCCCTCGCGGGCGCCCGAGGTGCCCACGCAGCAGCCGTCGCAGCGGCCGGACGAGTCCGAGGCGGCCGCCACCCAGAGCGCGTCCGGCAACCAGGTGTCCGACCAGACCCTGCCCGGCTGGGCCTGGGTGGTCGCGGTCATCGTCGCCCTCGGTGTGCTCGGCGGGGCGGCCTGGCTGCTCCTGCGGCGGCGCGCGGAGGTCGAGGAGCTCGACCCGGAGCGGGCGTGGGCGCGGGTGCTGGCCCTGCTCGCCGAGCAGCAGGTGCGCCTCGGGCCGTCGGTCACGCTCCGCCGCGCGCCGGCCGTGATCGCGGACGAGATCCGCACCCGCACGGGCGCACCCCTGCCCGACGACGTCGCCGAGCGGCTCACCGCCCTGGCCGACGCCGCCGAGGACGAGCGCTACGCCCGCTCCTCGACGCCGCCGTCCGCCGAGGAGCTCGAGGAGCTCACGACGTCGGTCACCGCGGAGCTGACGGAAGCCCTCGCCCGCAAGCCCTGACCCGGGTGACAAGACAGGAGCCGGGCCCCGAGG
>NZ_JBHVEG010000247.1:0-7296 GCF_042802395.1 Promicromonospora sp. NPDC057488 | reverse complement strand
TGTCGAGACCTGGTGAGGTCTCGACAAGCTCGACCAGCGGTGGGGCTGCTCGACCAGCGGTGGGGCTGCTCGACCAGCGGTGGGGCTGCTCGACCAGCAGGTGGATCAGTGGGCGAAGTGGCGCGTGCCCGTGAGGTACATCGTGACGCCGGCCGCCTCGGCGGCCTTGACGACCTCCTCGTCGCGGATCGAGCCGCCCGGCTGCACGACGGCGGTAACGCCGGCGTCGAGCAGCACCTGGAGGCCGTCCGCGAACGGGAAGAACGCGTCGGACGCCGCGACGGCGCCGCGGGCGCGCTCGACCGGGCCGGACTCGCCGTCGGCCAGGGTGTTGGCGCGCTCGACCGAGAGGCGGCACGAGTCCACGCGGTTCACCTGGCCCATGCCGATGCCGACGGCCGCGCCGTCCTTGGCCAGCAGGATCGCGTTCGACTTGGCGGCGCGCACGGCCTTCCAGGCGAACGCGAGGTCGGCGAGCACCTCGGGCGACGCCGCCTCGCCGGTCGCCAGCGTCCAGTTCTCCGGGCTGTCGCCGTCGGCCTGGAACCGGTCGGTGGCCTGCATGAGCAGCCCGCCGGAGATGGGCCGGGTCTCGACGGCGCCGGCCGGCGCCTCGGGGACCACCAGCAGCCGGATGTTCTTCTTGGCCTGGAGGATCTCCAGCGCCTCGGGCTCGAAGCCGGGGGCCACGACGACCTCGGTGAACACCGGCGCGATCTGCCGCGCGGCGTCGGCCGTGACGGTGCGGTTGGCCGCGATCACGCCGCCGTACGCGCTGACCGGGTCGGTCGCGTGCGCCCGGGCGTGCGCCTCGGCGATGTCGCCGCCGACGGCGATACCGCACGGGTTGGCGTGCTTGATGATCGCGACGGCGGGGCCCTCGTGGTCCCAGGCGGCGCGCCACGCGGCGTCGGCGTCGACGTAGTTGTTGTAGCTCATCGCCTTGCCGTGCAGCTGCTCGGCCTGGGCCAGGCCCGTGACGCCGTCGCCGCGGGTGTACAGGGCGGCGCGCTGGTGCGGGTTCTCGCCGTAGCGCAGCACGTCGGCGCGCTCCCAGGTGCCGCCGACCCAGGCCGGGAAGCCGGTCGAGACGGGGCCGTCGGCACCGTCGACGGCGTCCGTCGGGGAGACGACCGAACCCATCCAGGACGCCACGGCAACGTCGTAGGTCGCGGTGTGCACGAACGCGGCGGCGGCGAGCGCCTTGCGCTGGGCGTAGGTGAAGCCGCCGGCCCGCACAGCCGCGGCGACGTCGTCGTACCGGGCCGGGTCCACGACCACGGCGACGGACGGGTGGTTCTTGGCCGCGGCGCGCACCATGGACGGCCCGCCGATGTCGATCTGCTCGACGACGGCGTCCGGCCCGGCGCCCGAGGCGACGGTGGCGGCGAACGGGTAGAGGTTCACGACGACGAGCTCGAACGGCGAGATCTCGAGCTGCGCGAGCTGGTCGAGGTGGTCCTGCTTGCGGGTGTCGGCCAGGATGCCGGCGTGCACGCGCGGGTGCAGGGTCTTGACCCGGCCCTCGAGGCACTCGGGGAAGCCCGTGAGCTCCTCGACCGGCGTGACGGGGATGCCCGCGTCGGCGATCTTGGACGCGGTGGAGCCGGTCGAGACCAGCTCGACGCCGGCGTCGTGCAGCGCGGTGGCGAGCTCGATCAGGCCGGTCTTGTCGTAGACGCTCAGCAGCGCGCGCCGCACGGGGCGCTGCGAGTCGTCGGTGAGCTGGACGTCAGGGGTGGACGGGGCGCCGGACATGGCGGTTCTCCTCGGAAGTAGCCTCGTGGAAAACCCTGGCACCCAGGCGGGCGGCGCGCATCACGGGTCGGTCGGCCGCTCCCCGGTGGTGACCCACCCTCGCCAGTCACGGCCAGGTGCAGTCTAGCGGTGGCCGGAAGATGCCGTTCCGGCCCCTGGGTCTTGCGTCCGTCCCGGGGCACGGGAGTAGGTTGTGCAGCCAACCGGACAACGACGTCCGGTAAGGACCGGAGGGATCGCGCGATGACGCACGAGGAAGTGGTCGACGTACTGGTGGCCGGGACGGGCGCCGCCGGGCTCAGCGCGGCGATCGCCGCCGCAGACGCCGGGGCGAAGGTGCTGGTCGTGGAGTCGTCGGCCCGGTGGGGCGGCACTACGATGCGCAGCGGCGGCGGGCTGTGGCTGCCGGACAACCCGGTGATGCGGCGCGCGGGGATCGCCGACTCCCGCGCGGAGGCGCTGACCTACATGCAGGCGGCGATCGGCGACGTCGGCCCCGCGAGCTCGGCCGCCCGGCGGGAGGCGTTCGTCGACACCGTCGACGAGCTGGTCACCGCCCTGGAGGGGCACGGTGTGCGCTGGTCGGCCGCGAAGAAGTACCCCGACTACTACCCCGAGCGGCCCGGCGGCAAGATCGGCCGGTCCATCGAGCCCCGGCCGTACGACACGCGGCGGCTCGGCGACTGGATCGAGCGCTCCCGCGTCAAGGACGGCGTGCCGCTCGCGGTCATGAACGACGACTTCTACGAGCTGGGCCGGGCCTGGTCCACGCCGTCGGGCTTCGTCCGCGGGGCGCGGCTGGTGTTCCGCGTCCTGGGCGGCCTGCTCACCGGCAAGAAGCAGGTCGGCATGGGGGCGGCGCTGGCCTGTTCCCTCATGGAGGTCGTGCGGGCGCAGGGCACGGAGGTGCGCCTGAGCACGCCCCTGACGGAGCTCCTGGTGGAGGACGGCGCCGTGGTGGGCGCCGTCGTCGGGATGCCGCAGGCCCGCCGCACCGTGCGCGTGACCGGCGGCGTCGTGCTGGGCGCGGGCGGGTTCGCCCACCGGACCCGCTGGCGCGAGAGGCACCATGGCGTGCCGGGCTGGAGCGCTGCGTCCGAGGACGACCAGGGCACGGGCATCGAGGCCGGGGCCGACGCCGGCGGCGCGCTCGCGCTGATGGACGACGCCTGGTGGGGCGCGGGCGTGGACAACAAGGGCCAGGGGATGCACGGCTTCGTGCTGTCCGAGCGGTCCATGCCGTACTCGATGGTCGTGGACTCCTCGGGCGCCCGGTACGTCAACGAGTCCACGAGCTACATCGACTTCGGCCACGCGCTGCTGGAGCGGCACCCCCAGGTGGCGGCGAACCCGTCGTGGCTGGTCATGGACGTCCGCGCGCGGCGGCGCTACCTCAACACGTCGCTCCTGAGCGGCCGGCGGCGGTACGTGGACGACGGCACGCTCGTCTACGCGGACACCCTCGCGGAGCTGGCGGACGCGCTCGGCCTGGACCCGCGGACGTTCCGGGACACGGTCGCGCGGTTCAACGGGTTCGCGCGGACCGGCAGGGACACCGACTTCGGCCGCGGCGACTCCGCCTACGACCGCTACTACTCGGACCCCACCGTCCGGCCCAACCCGAACCTCGGCGCGATCGAGCGCGGACCCTTCTCCGCGCTGCGGATCGTGCCCGGCGACCTGGGCACCAAGGGCGGGCTGCTCACCGACGAGCAGGCGCGGGTGCTGCGGGCGGACGGCTCCGCGATCCCCGGCCTGTACGCCGCGGGGAACACCACGGCGTCGGTCATGGGGCGCACCTACCCCGGGCCCGGGTCGACGATCGGCCCGGCGGCCGTGTTCGGCTGGATCGGCGGGCAGCAGGCGGCGGGGCGGCGGGGGTAGGGCACGGGCGGGCCGGGGTAGGGCGCGGGCGGACGAGGCGCGCGCTAGGCGGCGTCGGGGATGCGGGCCTCCAGACCCAGCAGCTCCCAGGCCCGCCGCGCGCGGCGCACCCGGTCCTCTCCCTCGGCCTGGGACAGCCCGCCGGCCATCATGGCCACCGCGAGCAGCAGGTCTTCCGACGTCGTCCCGGCCCGGACGGCGCCGGAGCCGGTCGCGCCCGCCAGCCGCGTGCCCAGCGCGACGGCGACCCGCTCGCCCAGGGCGACGATCCGCTCGTCCGCGGGCACCCGCGACCGGACCAGGTCGACGAACCCGACCGAGTCGATCGCGTTCCGCGTGACCAGCCCGAGCAGGTCGGCCAGGTCCGCGGTGGGGACCGCCGCGAGCTCCTCGACGGCGACGACCTGCTCCTCGAACACCGCGACCACGAGGTCCAGGCGGTCCGGGAAGTGGCGGTAGAGGCTCCCCTGGCCGACGCCTGCCCGCTTGGCGACCGCGCTCAGCGGCGCGCTCGTGCCGGCGGAGCCGAAGACCTCGCGGGCGGCCGCGAGCAGGGCCGCCCGGTTGCCCGCGGCGGCGCGAGGGCCGAGGTTGGGCGCCCCGCCGCGCCGGGTCGTGCCGTGCGGGACGGCCGTGCCGCGCGGCACGGCGCCGGGTCGGGGATCACGAAGTACGCCGGTCATGGGGCTATCCTAGATACCGGACAGTGTTGTCCGGTATCCATCTCGTCCGAGGAGCGCACCATGGCACTGACCACCCACTCGACCGTCGGCGACTGGCTCGACCACCCCGTCGGGGGCCGGATCCTCGCCGACTTCCTCGCCCAGGGCGGGGCGACGCCGGACTCGCTGGCCCCGGCCCGCGGCCTGGCGCTGGAGCAGCTCGTCGCGATGTCCGGCGGCAAGTTCCCCGCGGAGGCGCTCGACGCGCTGCTCGCCGCGTACCGGGAGGCAGCGCCCGAGGAGGCCGCGGCCGGCGACGCGGCGGACGACGAGCCGGCCGCCACCGGCTGGAGCGAGCAGATCACCCCGGGCCGGTTCGCCGGCCAGACCGTCGTCGTCACGGGAGCGGCGTCCGGCATCGGCCGCGCCGTCGCCGCCCGCGTGGCCCGTGAGGGCGGGCGCGTGATCGCCGCCGACATCTCCGCGGAGAAGCTCGACGAGCTCGCCGCCGCGCTGACCGACCTCCCGGCCGGGGCCGAGATCGTCCCCGTGGCGGGCGACATCTCGGCCCAGGACGACGTCGACCGCATCGTGGCGACGGCCGGTGAGCGCGTGGACGCGCTGGCCAACGTCGCCGGGATCATGGACGACATGTCGGCGGTCCACGAGGTCACCGACGCCCTGTGGGAGCGCGTGCTGCGCGTGAACCTGGAGGGCACGATGCGGCTCACCCGCGCCGTCGTACCCGGCATGCTGGCCGCTACGGAGGGGCGCATCGTGAACGTCGCCTCCGAGGCCGGGCTGCGCGGCTCGGCCGCCGGCGTCGCCTACACGGCCTCCAAGCACGCGGTGGTCGGGCTGACGAAGTCGACCGCCGTGATGTACGCGAAGCACGGCATCCGCACCAACGCGGTGGCGCCCGGCGGCGTCGCCACGGGTATCCAGCTGCCGGGCCAGGCGGAGTTCGGCGCCCCGGTGCTGCGGCCGTACCAGGCCAACATCCTCAGCCTCGCCATGCCGGAGGAGCTCGCGGCGACCATCACGTTCCTGCTGTCGCGCGACTCGGCGAACCTGAACGGGGCGATCATCGCCTCGGACGGCGGCTGGTCCGCCGTCTGACCCCTGCCCCTGACGTGTCAGACCCTCAGGCCCCCCGGGTGACCTGAGGGTCTGACACGTCGGGGCTACGGCTGGACCGAGACCACCAGGAACGCGGCGAGCAGCACCAGGTGCACCACGCCCTGGAGGGTCTTGGCCCGACCCGGGGTGATGCTCAGCATCGCCACGACGACGGAGACCGCGAGCAGCACCATCTGGGTCGGCTCGAGACCGAGCGTGAGCGGGCCGTCCATCCAGATCATCGCGACGGCGATGGTCGGGATGGTCAGGCCGATCGACGCCATGGCGGAGCCGTAGGCGAGATTGAGGCTGGTCTGCACCCGGTTGCGCAGGGCATTGCGGACGGCGGCGATCGACTCGGGCGCCAGCACGAGCAACGCGATCACCACGCCGACGACGGTGTAGGGCAGGCCGGCGGCCTTGACCCCGTGCTCGATGGTCGGCGAGAGCATCTTGGCCAGGAAGACCACGGAGACCAGCGCGACGACCAGCAGCCCGAGGCTGAACCACGCCTCCTTGGCGGGCGGCGGGTCGGCGTGGCTGTCGCCGTCCTCGTCGAGGAGCCCGGTCATCCGGCCGTACTTGTCGCTGGAGACCGGCAGGAAGAAGTCGCGGTGCCGCACCGTCTGCGTGAACACGAACGCCCCGTACAGCAGCAGCGACGCCACAGCGGCGAAGCCGAGCTGGAAGGCGGTGTAGGCGCCACCCTCCGCCGACGTCGTGAAGCTGGGCAGGACCAGGGTGACCCCGGCCAGCGCCACCACGGTGGCCAGCGCGGACCCCGTACCCGAGGCGTTGAAGCTCACCAGGTGGTGCTTGCTCGCCCCCACGAGCAGCGACAGACCGACGATGCCGTTGAAGGTGATCATCACGGCGGCGAACACCGTGTCGCGGGCGTAGGTGCTCGCGGCATCGCCACCGCTGCTCATCAGCATGAGGATCAGCCCGACCTCGATCACGGTCACCGCGACCGCGAGGATGAGGGAGCCGAAGGGCTCGCCGACCTTGTGGGCCACCACCTCCGCGTGGTGCACCGCTGCGAGGACGGCGCCGACCAGCGCGGCGCCGATCGCCGTGAGGGTCACCGGGTGCTCGTGGTTGCTCCACGTGGCGACGAGGAGCACCAGGGCAAGGATGGGGACCACCACGGTCCATTGGAAACGGCCCCGAAGTGTCCTGGTACTCATAGCCCAATTCTATGGTGCCTCGTCAGAAGCCCTTTACCGGCCGACGGCGGTGGTAGCCGGTCTCACATCCGACCGCCCCACGAGCCCCCGGTCCCTCTGGTAACCTTGGAGGTCGCGTGTCCGCCCAGGTCGGCGGGCACAGTCGCAGCTCCTCTCCACGGGTCCCCACCCCAGTCCCGGAACTGCGACCGCCCTCTACGACCTATCCGCTCGCCGTCAGGCGAACACACCAGGAAGTCCACTCGTGGCAAACATCAAGTCCCAGATGAAGCGCATCAAGACGAACGAGAAGGCTCGTCTGCGCAACAAGTCCGTCAAGTCGGAGCTGAAGACCCACGTGCGCAAGGTGCGCGAGGCCGTCGCAGCCGGCGACAAGGAGACCGCGACGGTCGCCCTTGCCACCGCGTCGCGCAAGCTCGACAAGGCTGTCGCCAAGGGCGTCATCCACGCGAACCAGGCCGCGAACCGCAAGTCGGCCATCGCGAAGTCGGTCGCTGCTCTCTGAGCCACTTCGACTGACGCCGTCCACCCTCCGGGGCGGGCGGCGTCTTTCGTTTGCCCGGAAACCGGTGACCTGACGCGGGGGCGGGTGCGGGTCCGCGGCGCGCTGCACCGCGCCGCGCCGAGGTGCGCTTCTACCCAGCCATTAGGCCCGGAATCAACCGCGTTTCGGGCCTAATGGCCTG
>NZ_JBHVEG010000246.1:0-7317 GCF_042802395.1 Promicromonospora sp. NPDC057488 | reverse complement strand
GCCCAGGCCTGGACCGATCTCGATGCCAACTGCCGAAACCTCGGGCGACCTGCCGAAACCCTGGGCGACCTGCCGATCCCGGCGCTACCCGCCTCAGCACCCGCCCCCTCACCCCTCCCGCACCGCCCCGCTAGACCCCCGCACCCGCAGCACCGCCTCCGCCTCGTACCGCACCGCCTCCGTGCGCCCCTCCAGCCGTTCCAGCAGCAGCCGCACCGCTTCCCGGCCCAGCGTGATGCCGCTCTGGTCCACGCTCGTCAGGGACACCAGCGGGTGCCGCGCGATCGGCACGTCGTCGTAGCCGACCACCGACACGTCGCGCGCATCGAGCCCGGCCTCGGCGACGGCGCTGAGCACGCCGATCGCCAGGGTGTCGTTGCCCGCGAAGATCGCCGTCGGGCGGTCGGGGGAGGCCAGCAGGTCGAGCGTCGCCGCGTGCGCCTCGGAGCCGTCGAACATCGTGTGCACCACGTGCGGCTTCAGCCCGGCCGCCGTCATGCGCTCGCGGTAGACGGCGGTGCGCACCACGTGGGGCTCGGCGCCCGCCTGGCCGGCCCACGGCGGCTCGGGCCGCGACGGGTGGATGGTCAGGTGCGTGATCCGGGTGTGGCCCAGGTCGAGCAGGTGCGACATGACCTGCTCGGCGCCGGACCGGTCGTCGCCGGTGATCGTGTCGTAGCGGTCGGACCGGTCGTGCCGGCCGATCACCACCAGCGGCGTGCGCTCGGCGACCCGTTCGAGCCAGACCGGGTCCACGCGCGGCGAGATCGCCACGATGCCGTCGACCTGGCGGTCGGCGAGGCTGTTGATCGCCACGTCGCCCTTCTGGTCCCGCCCGAGCGGCGCGATGATCATCTGGTACGGGGTGTCCGCGAGCGCCTCCGTGGCGCCGTCGACGATCATGGTCAGGAAGTCGTTGCCCACCTGCGGGATCTCGAAGCCGAGCGTGAAGCTCGCCCCGCGCATGGCCCGCGCCGCCACGCGCGGCCGGTACTCCAGGCGCTCGATCGCGGCCTCGACCTGCGTGCGCATGTGCGGGCTGACGCCGTAGGCGTTGCGGATCACCTTGGACACCGCGGCCCGGGAGACGCCGGCCTCGCGGGCGACGTCCTGGATGGTCGAGGGCCGCGGGCGGCGCGTCGGTTCGGTGCTCATCGTGGTGCCATCCTGCCCGTGTAGATCGGTTGACACCAGAAATGGCGCCCCGCTAGCGTGCTCCCACTGAAAGGATTCAGCGGTGCGAGTGTAGATCGCTCTACACGCCATCGTCCCATCCGTCTCTACAAGGAGGTAGAGAGATGTCCCGTACGTTCCCCACCCGCAACAAGGTCCTCACGGCCGCGGCCGCCCTCGCGGTGGCCGGCGGTGCCCTCACCGGCTGCGCCGCGTCCGGCGGCGGCGACGGCACCACCGAGATCACGTTCCTCACCTCGAACGACGCCCCCAACCCGGAGACCGCCGAGGCCCTGGCCGCTGCCTTCGAGGAGGAGCACCCCGACGTCTCGGTGTCCGTCGAGATCCGCCCCGGCGGCACCGAGGGCGACAACCTCGTCAAGACCCGGCTGTCCACCGGCGAGATGGCCGACGTCTTCTACTACAACTCGGGCTCCCTGCTCCAGGCCCTCAACCCCGACTCGACCCTGGTGGACCTCAGCGACCAGGAGTGGGTCGGGTCGCTGACCGAGGAGTTCACCCCCGTCGTCAGCACCGACAACGGGCTGTACGGCGCGCCCCTGGGCGCCTCCTTCGCGGGTGGCGTCGTCTACAACAAGCCGCTGTACGAGGAGCTCGGGCTGGAGATCCCCGAGACCTGGGATGAGTTCATGGCGAACAACGCGACGATCGCCGCCGAGGCCGACGGCGTCGCGCCGGTCATCCAGACCTACGGCGAGACCTGGACCAGCCAGCTGTTCGTGCTGGGCGACTTCGCCAACGTGCTCGCCGTCGACCCCGAGTGGGCCGACCAGTACACGGCGCACCAGCGGTCCTACGCCGAGGAGCCCGCGCTCCTGGGCTTCCAGCACCAGCAGGAGGTGGCCGAGGCCGGCTACTTCAACGAGGACTTCCCGTCCGCGGCCTTCCAGGACGGCGCCCGCATGGTCGCCGAGGGCGAGGGCGCGCACTACCCGATGCTCTCCAGCGTCATCCAGACGATCCTGCAGAACACCCCGGACGCCGTCGACGACATCGGCTTCTTCGCGCTGCCCGCCGAGGATGCCGCGAACACGCGGGCCACCATCTGGCAGCCCAACGCGCTGTACGTGCCGAAGTCGACCGAGGGTGCCGAGCTGGAGGCGGCCAAGGAGCTCGTCGCCTTCGCGAACAGCGAGGCCGGCTGCGAGATCCAGAACGAGCTGCTGCCGCCCGCCGGACCCTACGCGGGCACGTGCGAGGCGCTGGACACCGCCCCGGCGCTCCTGGGCGACATCCAGGCCTACTTCGACGCCGGCACGACCGCCAACGCCCTGGAGTTCAGCTCCCCGGTCAAGGGCCCGAACCTGGAGAAGGTCACCGTCGAGGTGGGCTCCGGCATCAAGACCGCCGAGGAGGCGGCCGAGTTCTACGACCAGGACGTCGAGAACCAGGCCCGCCAGCTCGGCCTCGAGGGCTGGTAGGTCGCCGATGGCGGCGACCCTGACCGAGGTGCGGCCCGCCCGCCGCCGTCGGACGGCGGGCTCCACCTCGGCCACCCAGCGCAGCGTCTACCCCTTGTGGTTCTACCTGCCGGCCGGCGTGCTCTACCTGGTCTTCTTCGCGGTGCCCACGTTCGCGTCGTTCTGGTTCAGCCTCACGCGCTGGACCCTGTTCGACACCGAGTTCATCGGCCTGGACAACTTCGTCCAGTTCTTCGCGGAGCCACAGCTCTCGCAGGGCTTCGTGAACACGCTGATCTACGGCTTCGTGACGTCGGCCGCCAAGGTGGTGCTGGGGCTGGCGCTCGCGGTGCTGCTCACCTCGCAGCTCGTGGGCCGCGGCTACCTGCGCTCCGTCGTGTTCTTCCCGGTGCTGGTCTCCACGATCGGGGTGGGCATCACCTTCAAGGCCCTGCTCGACCCGTTCGACGGCGTGGTCAACACGATGCTCGCCGCGTTCGGGATCGAGGGGCCGGGCTGGTTCACCGACCCGAACCAGGCGCTGCTGACCATCGCGGCCGTCGACGTCTGGAAGGGGCTCGGCATCGCGACGCTCATCTACATCGCGGGGATCGTCGCCATCCCGCAGGAGTACTACGAGGCGGCGAGGGTCGACGGCGCGGGCCGGTGGCAGCAGTTCCGTTCCATCACGCTGCCGCTGGTCCAGCCCGCGACGGCCACCGTGATCATCCTGTCGCTGATCGGCGGCCTGCGGTCGTTCGACCTCATCTGGGCCACCACGGGCGGCGGCCCCGGGTTCACCAGCGACGTCATCGGGTCCGTCATCTACAAGCAGTACCAGGCCGGGTTCTACGGGCTGTCCACGGCGGGCAACGTGATCCTGTTCCTCGTGGTCACGGCGATCATGGTGCCGGTCTCCCTGCTGCTCAACCGCAAGGAGGTGGACCGATGAGGCGCGCCGGGTCGTGGGCCACGGGCATCGTGGCCATCGCCGTCTCCGTGGTGGTGTTCCTGGTGCCGTTCGGGTTCATCTTCGTCACCGCCTCGAAGGACGCGTCGGAGGCGTCGCGGCTGGAGTTCTCGTGGCCCACGCAGTGGGCGTTCACCGAGAACCTGACGGAGGTGCTCACCACCCGCGACGGGATCGTGGTGCGGGCCTTCCTGAACAGCACGGTGCTGACCGTGGTCAGCGTGACCGTCATGGTGGTGCTCGCGGCCATGGTCGGTTACCTGCTGCAGCGGCGGCGGTCCCGGTTCAACCCGGTGGTCAACTTCTTCGTGCTGGCGGGCCTCATCGTGCCGCCCGCCGTCGTGCCGACCATCTGGGTGCTGCAGCAGACCGGGCTGTTCAAGACCATGCCCGGCCTGATCCTCATCGAGGCGACGTTCGGGCTGTCGTTCTGCGTGCTGCTGTTCCGCGCGTTCGTGGCGACCATCCCGCGCGAGCTCGACGAGGCCGCGATCATCGACGGCGCCGGGCCCCTGCGGCTGTTCTTCGCCGTCATCCTGCCGCTGCTGCGGCCGGTGATCATCACGATCGTCGTGGTCCAGGCGGTCAACGTGTTCAACGACTTCACCAACCCGCTGTACTTCCTGCCCGGCGACGAGAACGCGACCGTGCAGCTCACCCTCTACAACTTCCAGAGCCAGATGGTCAGCCAGTTCAACCTGCTGTTCATGGACATCCTGCTGATCACGGTGCCGCCGCTGGTCATGTACATCTTCTTCAACCGCCAGATCGTGGCCGGCATGACGTCCGGCGCGGTCAAGGGCTGAAAGGGGCCACCGATGGAGAACAGTCCCACCCGCGTCCGCGAGGTGCGCGTGGAGCGCCGCACCGACGGCGCCTTCGCCGACGTCCCCGACCCGCGCCTGAGCTGGACCGTCGGGTCCGACGTGCCCGGCTGGTGGCAGGCCGCCGCCGAGGTGCGGCTCGACGGCGGGGAGGTGCGCCGGCTTGAGACCGACGAGTCGCGGTTCGTGCCCTGGCCGTTCGACCCGCTCGCGCCGCACGCACGGCACACCCTGGAGGTGCGGGTCACCGGCACGGACGGCGGCACCTCGCCCTGGAGCGAGCCCGTCACCGTGCGCAGCACCTTCCTGGCCGACGGCGAGTGGGCGGCTCGGTTCGTGGGCCTCGCCGACCCCGTGGAGCCAGCGACGCCGGGCCTGCTGCGGTCAGAGATCGAGCTGCCCGGCGACATCGCGCGCGCCACCCTCTACGCGTCCGCGCACGGCGTCTACCAGGTCGAGATCAACGGCCAGGACGTCGACGACGCCGTGCTCAAGCCCGGCTGGACCGCCTACCAGCACCGGCTCGTGCACGAGGCAACCGACGTGACCGCGCTGCTGCGCGCGGGCGCCAACGCCGTCGGCGTCCGGCTGGCCGGCGGGTGGTGGACCGAGAGGTACGGGTTCCACGGCGCCGCCCGCCCCTTCTACGGGGAGCAGCCGGCCGCGGCCGTGCACCTGCACGTCGAGCTCACCGACGGCACCACCCGGGTGCTGACCACCGGGCCGGACTGGCGCGGGGCGGCGGCCGGCGTCGTCGTGGCCAGCGGCATCTACGCGGGCGAGCGGGTCGACGCCGTCCCGGGCTGGAGCCTGCCCGGGTTCGACGACTCGGCGTGGGCGCCCGTGCGGGTGGACGCCGCCGACGTCGTGCCCGAACCCGCGATCGCCGAACCCGTGCGACGGGTCGACGAGGTTTCGGTGCGCGAGGTGATCACCACGCCGTCGGGCCGCACGGTGCTCGACTTCGGGCAGAACCTCGTGGGCCGCCTCCGGGTGCGGGTGACGGGGGAGCGCGGGCAGGTGATCACGCTGCGGCACGCCGAGGTGCTGGAGCACGGGGAGCTGGGCGTGCGGCCGCTGCGGCACGCCGCGGCGACCGACCACCTGGTGCTCTCCGGCGATGCGGACGTGTTCGAGCCCGAGTTCACGTTCCACGGGTTCCGGTACGCAGAGGTGGACGGCTGGCCCGGAGAGCTCGGGCTGGAAACGGCCCGCGCGGCCGTGACCGCCGTCGTGATCAGCAGCGACATGCGCCGCACGGGCTGGTTCGAGAGCTCCGACGAGCGCGTGAACCGGCTGCACGAGAACGTCGTGTGGGGCATGCGCGGCAACTTCGTCTCCCTGCCCACCGACTGTCCGCAGCGCGACGAGCGGCTCGGCTGGACCGGCGACATCCAGGTCTTCGGCCCCACCGCGAGCTACCTCTACGACAGCGACGCTTTCCTGGCGTCCTGGCTGCGCGACGTCGCCGCCGAGCAGGCCGACCGGGGCGGCGTCTGCCCGGTGGTGGTGCCGTTCGTGCTGCCCTTCGGGGCCAAACCAGCCGCCGCCTGGGGCGACGCCGCGACCGTGGTGCCCACCACGCTGCTCGAACGGTTCGCCGACCGGCGGGCGCTCGCGGAGCAGTACCCGAGCATGCGCTCCTGGGCCGACGCCCTGCTGGACCTGGCCGGCGACCGCCTGCTGTGGGAGGGCATGTTCCAGTTCGGCGACTGGCTCGACCCCGACGCGCCGCCGGACGACCCCGCGGGTGCCAAGGCGGACCCCGACATCGTGGCCAGCGCCTACCTGGTCCGGTCCTTGCAGCTCGTCACGCGGGCTGCTCGCGAGGTGGGCGACGCGGCGGGCGTCGAGCGGTACGGGGACCTCGCCGAGCGGGCGCGGCTGGCCTGGGTGGCCGAGTACACGACGCCGGCGGGCCGGATCGTCTCGGACGCCCAGACCGCGTACGCGCTGGCGATCACCTTCGACCTCGTGGACGACGCGACGCGCGCGGTGATGGGCGACCGGCTGGCCTGGCTGGTGCGCCGCGCCGGGTACCGCATCGGCACCGGGTTCGTGGGCACGCCGATCATCCAGGACGCGCTCACCGGCACCGGCCACGCCGACGTCGCCGCGCGGCTGCTGCTCCAGACGGGCGTGCCGTCCTGGCTGTACGCCGTGACCATGGGCGCCACCACGGTCTGGGAGCGGTGGGACAGCATGCTGCCGGACGGGAGCATCAACCCCGGCGAGATGACGTCGTTCAACCACTACGCCTTCGGGGCCGTGGCCGACTGGCTGCACCGCACCGTGGCGGGGCTCGCCCCGGGCGCGCACGGGTACCGGCGGCTGCGGATCGCGCCCGTGCCGATCGTCGGGCTGGACCACGCCACGGCGCGGTTCGAGACGCCGTACGGGCTGGCGGAGGCAGGCTGGGCGGAGCGGGACGGGCAGGTCGTGGTGCACGCGGTGTTGCCGCCGAACACGACGGCGCTGGTGGTGCTGCCGGGCGGCGGGTCAGTGGGTGCGGTCGCCGGATCGGCGGGCGGCGGCGAGGCCGGGATCGAGGTGGGCGCCGGCCGGCACGAGTGGACCGTGCCCGACCCGCGCGACCGGTCGGTCCCGCCGCCGGTCGGCCTCGACTCGACGCTCGGCGCCGTCGCCGACGACCCGGAGGCGTTCGCGACCGTGCTGGCCGCCGTCGAGGCCGCGGATACCGGGCAGACCGGCGCCCTGCGCTCGCTGAAGGAGTGGACCGACCAGCGCACCCTGGCCGAGGAGCTGGTGCGGCTCCCGACGGGCGCCCCGGACCAGGTCCGCACGGCGCTGGAGGCGCTCAACGCCCGCCGGCGCGGGGCGGTGGTCCCGGGGTAAGCGGTCGGCAGTTTGCCCCGCAGACTCGGCAGTTGGCATTGAGATCGGCACAGCCCTGTGCCGATCTCAATGC
>NZ_JBHVEG010000245.1:0-7378 GCF_042802395.1 Promicromonospora sp. NPDC057488 | reverse complement strand
GCAACCTCTGTAACTTACCCTACCACGCTCCCCGGCGCAAGCATCCTGTTCAGGATGCAAACCTCGGGGTGCCTGTCCGGCAAGCCCACCCCCGCTCCAGAGCGCACGAGGCCCTCTGAAATCTTCAGGTGGTTTCCGCCCCGGGACCGGCCAGTCACGCTCTTCGCGCTTCCTGTCCGTGTCTCCCTGTCGGGCGAACAACGAGAACGTTACGTCAGCCCGCAGGGTCCGTCAAAGCCACGATGCGTGACAGCCGACACAGAAGCGCTGTTCACCGGGTGTTTTTCCAAGAAGCCATCAGGTCCGGACGCGCCGGAGCCATGTCAGACCGGCCCAACGGCCCCCGTCCGCGGCCCGTAGGCCGGGCGCAGACCAAGAACTCCCCCGGTCGGCCATGTCTGCGTAATCTTTGGTTCAGATTTCGCCATCCGCCGTGCGGCGGCGCCCCACGGCCCGCCGCGCCACCTGGCAAGGAACAGCAGCAGCGGGCCTAGCCCAGGCGGAGCCTGAGCAGCTCCTCGAGCTCCCCGTGCGTGACCCCGTAGGTCTCGACGACGCGCGCACCGCCGTCCGCCGCGAGCGCCGGGCCGACGTCGATCACGGCGATGTCGCTGTAGATCCGCGACACGCAGCCGACGCCGGTGAGCGGCAGCGTGCACTCCCGGACCAGCTTGGGCTGACCGTCCTTGGTCAGGAGCGTCATCATGACGACGCTCCGCCGGGCGCCGACAGCGAGATCCATCGCCCCGCCCACGGCGGGCACCGCCCCGGGTCGGCCCGTGGACCAGTTGGCGAGGTCGCCCGACGTCGACACCTGGAAGGCACCCAGCACGCACACGTCGATGTGGCCGCCGCGCATCATGGCGAACGATTCCGCCTGGTGGAAGTAGGAGGCCCCGTCGAGCTCGGTCACCGGCACCTTGCCCGCGTTGATCAGCTCCGGGTCGACGTCGGCCGGCTCCGGGGCCGGGCCCATGCCGAGCAGGCCGTTCTCCGTGTGCAGGGTGATGCCCGAACCGGGCGGCAGGTGGTCGGCCACGAGCGTGGGCAGTCCGATGCCCAGGTTCACGTAGGAACCCGGCTCGATGTCCGCGGCCACCCTGGCGGCGAGCTGCGCCTTGGACAGCGGGGACCCGCTCCGCGGACCCGGGGGCACCGTCTCGGCGCTCACGAGGCCGAACCCTGCGCCGAGGCCTGCGTCCCGGACTGTGTGCCCGCCAGCACGGTCGCGCTGTCGAGCGCCACGACGGCGTCGACGTAGATGCCCGGGGTCACCACCGTCTCCGGATCGATCGAGCCGGTCGGCACCACCTCCCGGACCTGTGCGACGGTCCGCCGCGCCGCCGTGGCCATCACCGGTCCGAAGTTCCGGGCCGTGCGCCGGTAGACGAGGTTGCCGACGCCGTCGGCCCGGAAGGCCTTGACCAGGGCGACGTCGGCGGGCAGGGGTGACTCGAAGACCATCGGGACGCCGTCGACCACGCGGGTCTCCTTGCCCTCGGCGAGGGGCGTGCCGAAGCCGGTCGGGGTGAAGAAGCCGCCCAGGCCGGCGCCGGCGGCGCGGATCCGCTCCGCCAGGTTGCCCTGCGGCACCAGCTCGAGCTCGACCTCGCCGGCGCGGTACGCGGCATCGAAGTGCCAGGAGTCCACCTGGCGGGGGAACGAGCACACGATCTTGCGCACCCGGTGTTCGAGGATCAGCCGGGCCAGCGCGTCCTCGCCGTTGCCCGCGTTGTTGGAGACGACGACGAGGTCGCCGGCCCCCTGCTCCAGGAGCGCCTCGATCAGCTCGACCGGCTGTCCCGCCGGCCCGAAGCCACCGATCATCACGGTCGAGCCGTCGGCGACGTCGCCCAGTGCCTCCCGGGCCGTCCGCGCGACCTGGACGGTCATGCGGCTGCCCGCGCGTTCTCCAGTACGACGGCCACGCCCTGCCCGACGCCGATGCAGATCGCGGCCACGCCCCAGCGCTGGTCCTCGGCGAGCAGCCGGCGCGCGAGCGTGCCCAGGATCCGGGTGCCGGAGGCGCCGAGCGGGTGCCCGAGCGCCGTCGCTCCGCCCCACGCGTTCACGATCTCCGGGTCCACGCCCCACGCGTCGAGGCAGACGAGCGACTGCGCGGCGAACGCCTCGTTGAGCTCGACGGCGCCGACGTCGGCCCAGCCGATGCCGCTTCTCGCGAGCGCGCGCTCCGCGGCCTCCACCGGGGCGTACCCGAAGTACTGCGGCTCGTTGGCGACCGAGGCGCGGCCCGCGATCCGGGCCAGCGGCTCCAGGCCGGTCAGGTCCGCAGCGGCCGCGGAGCCGATCAGGGCGGCGCTGGCGCCGTCCGTCAGCGGGGAGGCGTTGCCCGCGGTGATGGTGCCGCCGTCCGACCGGAAGGAGGGCTTCAGTGCAGCGAGCTTCTCCAGGGTGCCGTCCGGGCGCACCGGCTCGTCCCGGAGGAGCTCCGTGCCGGGGTACGCGGTGACCAGGTCGTCGTACCGCCCGGCCTCCCAGGCCTCGTGCGCGAGGCGGTGGCTGCGCAGGGCGAACTCGTCCTGCCGCTCGCGGGTGACGCCGTACTTCTCGCGCAGCCGTTCCGTGGCCTCACCGAGGGACACCGTCCAGTCCGGCCGCATGCGCTCGTTCACCAGGCGCCAGCCCAGTGTGGTGGAGACCAGCTCGGCGCCGCCTGCCGGGTAGGCCCGCTCCGGCTTGGGCAGAACCCACGGCGCGCGGCTCATGGACTCGACGCCGCCGGCCACGACGACGTCGGCGTCGCCCGTCTCCACGGCACGGGCCGCCTGGACGACGGCGTCCAGCGACGAGCCGCACAGACGGTTGACCGTCACGCCCGGGACCGACAGCGGCAGCCCGGCCAGCAGCACGGCCATTCGAGCCACGTTGCGGTTCTCCTCGCCGGCGCCGTTCGCGTTGCCGAGGACCACGTCGTCGATCCGGGCCGGGTCCAGCTCAGGGGCCCGGCGGACCTGCTCGCCGACCACGAAGGCCGCCAGGTCGTCCGGCCGCACCCCGGCGAGCGCTCCGCCGTAGCGGCCGAAGGGTGTGCGCACCGCGTCGTAGACGAATGCCGAACTCATCGATTCACACCTCTGCACGTTCGCAGTGCGCACACAAGTTCCGTATGCGTACGCCCACGGTACCGCAGGGCTCAGCCGCGGGTGCGGGCCAGGTCCGCCTCGATCTCGGCGGCCGCACGCAGCAGCGCCGGCAGGAACTCGGCGACCAGCTCCTCGACCGCGCCGCGGCGCACCGGGGTGGACACGTTCACCGCGCCGACCACGCGCCCGGTGCGGTCCCGCAGGGGCGCGGCCAGGGACCGCAGCCCCTCCTCCAGCTCCTGGTCGACGAGCGCCCAGCCCTGGTCGCGCACCAGGTCCAGCTCCGCGCGCAGCAGCTCGACGTCGACGATCGTGCGGGGCGTGAGCGGCACCAGGGCCACGGCGCCCAGGAAGTCGTCGCGGTCGCCGCTGGGCAGGTGCGCCAGGACCGCGCGCCCCATCGAGGTGGCGGACGCCGGGAACCGCGTACCGACCTGGATCGCCGCCGACATGATGCGATGCGTGGCGACCCGCGCCACGTAGACGATCTCGGCGCCGTCCAGCACGGCGACCGACGACGACTCGCCGACGTCCTCCGCGAGCCGCTCCAGGTGCGGCTGGGCCACGTCCGGCAGCGAGAGGCTGGACAGGTAGGCGTACCCGAGCTCGAGCACCTGGGGGCGCAGGGCGAACACGCGCCCGTCGGTCACGACGTAGCCGAGCTCGACGAGCGTGTGCAGGAAACGGCGGGCCGACGCCCGGCTCAGGTCTGCAGCGCGCGCCACCTCGCTCAGCGTCATCCGGGCGCGGTCCGGGCCGAACGCGCGGATCACAGACAGCCCACGCTCGAGGGACTGCACGAACTCACCGGACCGGGTGCCGGGGTCCTGCACGATGTCGCTCATCCGGATTCCTCCATGCCGTCGGCGCGTCCGCTTCGCATCCTGGCCGAGCATCCGGCTGTCCGCACCAGGTCGCTCCCGTCGGCCGGGGAGCCACGCCTTTGGCAGCACGCCCGCCCGGGCCTCCCCTGGTCCGACGTCGGAGCACACCGTTGAGCCCCGGCGCCCGCGGCCCTGGTCGTTCTCCGAACGGGTGTGCCGCTCGCGAAGGTAGCGATCGCCCGGAGGCCGGGTCAATGGTTCGGCGGCCCGGAAAGCAACCGTGACCGGATCGCGACGTGCCGCAGGCGCGGTCAGATCTGTCTCACGCTGCCGGCCAGGTCCGCGATGTCCTCGGTGAGCGCGTCAGCACCTGCTTCGCGGAGCTCGTCCCCGCGTCGCCGCGTCTTGGCGTAACCGATGGAGCGGAGGCCGGTTGCCCTGGCCACCTGGATGTCCGACACGGAGTCCCCGATCAGGACGGTGTCGGAGGCGCTGGACGCCACGATCGTCAGCGCCCGCTCGACCGTGTGCGGGTGCGGCTTCATGAGATCCGGGCGCATGAACGGGCGACCGATGACGTCGCGCACCTGCGTGGTGAGCGCGTGGCGCTGGAGGTAGTTGCCGATCGCGAAGGCGTCGTTGTTGCTCACGATGACCACGGGGACCCCTGCGGCATGGAGGGCGGCGAGGAGGCCGTGCGCCCCCGGGGTCGGTGTGCAGGTCAATGCGGAGTTCGTCTCGGCGATCGTGCATGCGTCGTCTACATCAGCAAGCGCGTAGGGCGCGTGGGCGCCGGCCCATCGGACAAGTGCCAGGTGGTCCGACGTCGTGGCGATGTCGTCAGGCGGCGTGATGCCGTGGGCGCTGAGTGCTTCGCGGGCGGCGTCGGCGGCGTGCATGTTGGCCGGCGCGGGCATGAGCGGGGTGACCGGGCCGTCGAAGTCGAGCAGGACAGCCGTCGATTCCCTGAGGAGCCGTGCGGCATCGATCACGACGTCACCTCCATCGTCGGTGTGGTGGCAACGAAGAGGCCCCGGTCAGCGTTTCCGCTGACCGGGGCCTCGTTCCTGCTGTGCGCCCGAAGGGATTCGAACCCCCAACCTTCTGATCCGTAGTCAGATGCTCTATCCGTTGAGCTACGGGCGCTGGTCGTACTACTTACTGTCTGCCTGCCGTTCACACGGCCGACCGACGAGAACATTACAGCCTGTTCGGCGCGGACCCAAACTCAAATCCGTGCTTCCCGGGGAGAACTCCGTCACAACCGTCCGGAAGTCCGGCGTCTCCCACAGAAAAGGCCCCGGGCGTCACGCGCGGCCGGGACCTTCCTGGCGGAGACGGAGGGATTTGAACCCTCGAACGGGTTGCCCCGTTACCACCTTAGCAGGGTGGCGCACTAGACCTGACTATGC
This sequence comes from Promicromonospora sp. NPDC057488, assembly GCF_042802395.1. NCBI lineage: Bacteria > Bacillati > Actinomycetota > Actinomycetes > Micrococcales > Promicromonosporaceae > Promicromonospora > Promicromonospora sp. NPDC057488. Next base: position 2,038 of record NZ_JBHVEG010000245.1, on the reverse strand, counting down.
GACGTCTCCTCGCGACAGCCTTCACCCAGGCAGGGCGGTGCCGCGCGGCCCAGGCTACCTGGCGGACGGCAGCCTGAGCAAAGCGGGACGGACCGCGACCCGCCCGACCGCCCCGCAGCCGCGTGATCCCGCCATTTTTTCGTTCCGAAGCAGGTGGGCACGGGCGGTCGGTGCAGCGCCCTCGGCGCCGTCAGGCACATCAGGACAGCGTATTTCACACAGCGTCAATAAGCGGTACATTCGCGGTCATGGACTACGACGTCTTGGTGATCGGCTCAGGCTTCGGCGGCAGCGTCGCGGCCCTCCGGCTCACGGAGAAGGGCTACCGGGTGGGTGTGCTCGAGGCAGGCCGCCGCTTCGCGGACGACGAGTTCGCCAAGAACTCCTGGCACCTCAAGCAGTTCCTCTGGGCGCCCGCACTGGGCTGTTACGGGATCCAGCGGGTCCGGCTGCTGCGCAACGTCCTGTGCCTCACGGGCGCGGGCGTGGGCGGCGGGTCGCTCGTGTACGCGAACACCCTGTACCGCCCCCTCGACCCGTTCTACGCGGACCCCGCCTGGTCGCGCATCACTGACTGGAAGAGCGAGCTCGCGCCCTACTACGACCAGGCGGAGCGCATGCTCGGCGTGGTCAGGTACCACGGGCGGTCCCCGGCGGACGACGTCATCCGGTCGGTCGCGGACGACATGGGCGTCGGCGACACCTTCCGGCCCACCCGGGTGGGCGTCTACTTCGGCCCCGGCGGCGCGGAGTCGCCGTCGCCGGGCTGCCGGGCCGCCGACCCGTTCTTCGGCGGGGCCGGGCCGGAGCGGACGGGTTGCATCGAGTGCGGCGAGTGCATGACCGGCTGCCGGCACGGCGCCAAGAACACGCTGGTCAAGAACTACCTCTACCTGGCGGAGGGGGCGGGCGCAGTGGTGCACCCGCTGACCACCGCCGACGTCGTCCGGCCGCGGACCGACGCCGAGGGCGGCGGGTACGAGATCCGCACACACCGCACGGGCCGGAAGCTCGGCGCCCGCCGGACGTTCACCGCCCGGCAGGTCGTGTTCGCCGCCGGCACGCTCGGCACGCAGCGCCTGCTGCACGCCATGAAGGACGCCGGCACACTGCCGGGCCTCTCGAACCGGCTCGGGCACCTCACCCGCACCAACTCCGAGGCCCTGCTCGGCGCGATGACGCACAAGGTCGGCTCGACCGACTACTCGCGCGGGCTCGCGATCACATCGTCGTTCTACCCGAACGAGAGCACGCACATCGAGCCCGTGCGCTACGGCCACGGCTCCAACGTGATGGCGGCGCTGCAGCACATCCTGGTCGACGGCGGACCGTTCAGGTTCCTCCGCTGGTTCGCCGAGATGGGCAAGAACCTCAAGTGGCTGCCGGTGCTGATGGACTGGCGCCGCTGGTCCGAGCGGACGGTCATCGCGCTGGTCATGCAGGCCCATGACAACTCGCTGACCACGATGACCCGCCGCTCCCCGTTCGGCCGCTTCATGACGTCGCGGCAGGGCACCGGAGCGCCCAACCCGAGCTGGATCCCCGAGGGCCACGAGGCCGTGCGCCGCATGGCCGACACGATGGGTGACGAGGGGGTCGAGGGCATCGCGGGCGGCACGATCGGCGACCCGTTCAACATCCCGCTGACGGCGCACATCCTGGGCGGCTGCGCGATCGGCTCCGCCGCGGACGACGGCGTGGTGGACCCGTACCTGCGGGTGTTCGGGCACGAGGGCCTGCACGTCATGGACGGCTCCGCCGTGACGGCGAACCTCGGGGTGAACCCGTCGCTGACCATCACGGCCCAGGCCGAGCGGGCCTGCGCGTTGTGGCCCAACGCGGACGACCAGGACGGACGGCCCGCCCTCGGGTCGGCCTACCGGCCGGTCGAGCCGGTACGGCCGGTAGCCCCGGTCGTGCCCGAGGCGGCACCCGCCGCGCTGCGTCTGCCCATCGTTGGCATCAGCTAGCGACAGCACGCCAGCGACCGCACGACGGAGCGCCTGTCCGGTCCCGCCCGACGAGTGTCGGGCGGGAC
>NZ_JBHVEG010000244.1:0-7474 GCF_042802395.1 Promicromonospora sp. NPDC057488 | reverse complement strand
GTAGAACGTCAGGTGGTCGGCAGCTCGAGTTGCCGATCACCTGACGTTCTACCGACCGCCCGACGTTTTGCCGACCACCTAGCGACCCGGCCGCCCGGCCGCCCGGCTGCCCAGCCACCCAGCCCTACCCGTCGCCGCCCGGGCCCGACGAGAACGTGTGCCGGTACTCCGTGGGCGACGTCCCGAGGATCCGGTGGAAGTGCAGGCGCAGGTTGGCCGCGGTGCCGAGCCCGACCCGGTGCGCGATCTGCTCCACGCTCAGGTCGCTGCGTTCCAGCAGCTCGCGCGCCAGGTCCACGCGCGCCCGGAGCACCCACTGCATGGGCGTGTAGCCGGTGTCCTCGACGAACCGCCGGGAGAAGGTGCGCGCGGAGACCCGCGCGTTGCGCGCGAGCGCCTCCAGGGTGAGCTGCTCGGCGAGGTGCTCCAGGGCCCACTCGCGGGTGTCGGCGAAGAGGTCGCCGAGCGGTTCGGGCACGCTGCGCGGCACGTACTGCGCCTGTCCCCCGCTGCGGTACGGGGCCGCGACCAGCCTCCGGGCCACGTGGTTGGACAGGCCGACGCCGTGGTCGCGCCGCACCAGGTGCAGGCACAGGTCGATGCCGGAGGCCGCGCCCGCCGAGGTGAGCACGCCGCCCTCGTCCACGAACAGCACGTTCTCGTCGACCTGCACCAGGGGGTGCCGCTCGCGCAGCGCCCGGGTGTAGTGCCAGTGGGTGGTGGCGCGCTTGCCGTCGAGCAGGCCGGTCGCCGCCAGCGCGAACGCCCCGGTCGAGATGGCCGCGAGCCGCGCCCCGCGCGCGTGCGCGGCCTTCAGTGCGTCGACGACGACGGCGGGCGGGTCGGCGGCGGCCGGCGTCCGGTAGCCGGGGACGAACACGGTGTCCGCGCGCTCGAGCGCGTCCAGGCCCTCGGCCACGTGGTACGAGAGGCCGTCGCCGCCGGTCACGAGCCCGGGCGCGGCGCCGCAGACCCGCACCTCGTACGGCATGCTCGGCCGGTGGGCGAACACCTGCGCCGGGATGCCGACGTCGAGCGGCTTGGCGCCCTCCAGCACGAGCACGGCGACCTGGTGGTTCTTCCGGCGGGCAGCACTCACGCCAGGAATCCTATGCACCGCGCGGCCGTGGGGTCCGTGCCAGGCTTGCGTCGTGCAACCGGATCTCGTGATCAGACCAGCCACGCTCGCCGACGCCCCGGCCCTGTCCGCGCTGCGGTGGCGCTGGGCGCAGCCGGGCCGCACGCCCGGCCCGGACGAGGCCCGGGAGTTCGCCGCCGCGCTGAGCGGGTGGATGCGGGCACAGGGCGAACGGTCCGTCTGCCACGTCGCGACCCTGGACGGCGCCCTGGTCGGGATGGCGTGGCTCGCGCTGTTCGACCGGGTGCCCAACCCGGGCGACGCCGTCCGGCGCTCCGGCGACGTGCAGAGCGTCTTCGTGGTGCCCGAGCAGCAGGGGCGCGGCATCGGCCGGCGGCTGATGGAGTCTCTGTGCGGCGCGGCCGACGACCTGGGCGTCCGCAAGCTCACGCTCGACTCGCGCGTCTCCGTGATGCCGTTCTACGAGCGCCTGGGCTTCTCGGCGCAGGGCGGCATGATGACGCGGGCCCGACGCTAGCCGAGCCCGCTCACGGCCGCCGTCGGCTCACCCAGGGAGCCCCACCGGCGCCGGCCCCGTGGACTCGCGCAGCACCAGCCGGTTCAGCGGCAGCCGCGCGGGCTCGGGCTCCGGCCCGCCACGCACCAGCGCGATCAGCCGCTCCATGGCCGCCCTGCCCTGCTCCTCACGGTCCACGACCACGCTGGACAGCGACGGCGTCGCGAACCGGCCGAGCTCCAGGTCGTCCCAGCCGACGACGCTGAGGCGCTCCGGCACGCCCCAGCCGCGGTCCAGGGCCGCCCGCACCGCGCCGGTCGCCATGGGGTCGTTCGCCGCGATGACCGCGGTGACGGGGCTGGAGTCGGGCAACGAGCGCACGGTCTCGTACCCGCACTCCCCCGACCAGTCCCCGTCGACGACGCCGTGCGACGTGAGCCCGAGCCGCTCGATCACCTCGAGGTAGACCTGGCGCCGCGCCCTGGCCGACGACCAGACGTCCGGGCCCGCGATGTGCACGAAGTGGCGGTGGCCGATGCCCGCGAGGTGCTCGACGATCTCGGCGACCACCGAGGCGTCGGCGAGCTCGCCGATGCCGCGCATCTCGTCGTCGTACTGCCCCACGACGGCGAAGGCGGCGCCGGAGGCGGTGGCCGGCTGGTCGCTGAGCCCAGGCAGGGAGGTGAGCGAGAGCACCCCCTCGACCTGGCCGGAGGACATCAGGTCCATGGCGCGGTCGCTGCGTTCCTGCGCGCCGCCCTCCACGCTGACCACCTCGATGAGGAACCCGGCGTCGTGCGCCACCGTGGCGGCAGCGCTGAGCAGGCGCGTCGGCAGCAGGAGCGCCGGGGCGGGCAGCAGCACCGCGAGCCGGCCGGTGCGGCGCGTGCGCATGGAACGGGCCACCAGGTTGGGCCGGTAGCCGAGCTCCTCGATCGCCGCCTCGACGCGCCGCACGGTGTCGGGCTTGAGGCCGCCGTTGTGCCGCAGGTACCGCGAGACGGTCTGGTGGGAGACCTGCGCGAGGCGCGCGACCTGGACGATCGTCGGCCGGCGCACGGCATTCTCGGACATTCCGCCATCCTCTCGCTCGCGGCGGCCGGCGGGCCGCCGACACCAGCGTTGACAGCATAGTGAACGTTCACTATGTTGACGCCGGACGGGAAAGTGAACGATCACTATTCCTCGTACACCATCTGCGAAGACGCACGACACGATCCGAAGGAGCATCTGTGTCCTCAGCTCCCACCACCCCTCACGGAGGGTCCGCCGCCGGACGGCGCGCCCGTCCGGTCAGCCCGGAGCGCACGTCGTGAGCGCTATCGGCGAGCTGCGGACGCTGCGCCGCGACGGCCGGGGCGACCTGACCGCCGACCAGAAGCAGGCGCTGGCCAAGGAACGACGCCGGGACTCGAAGGCCGCCGCGGTCTTCCTGGCGCCCTGGCTCCTGGGTCTGGTCGCCATCACGCTCGGCCCGATGCTCGCCTCCCTGTACCTGGCGTTCACCGACTACAACCTGCTGCAGGACCCGAACTTCACGGGGCTGGAGAACATCCAGCGCATGGTCGGCGACGAGCGGCTGGGCAAGTCGCTGGTCGCGACGATGACCTACGTCGTGGTCTCGGTGCCCATCCAGCTCGCGGTCGCCCTCGGCCTGGCGCTCCTGCTGGACCGCGGCATCCGCGGCCTCGCCCTGTACCGGTCGGTGCTCTACCTGCCCTCCCTGCTCGGGGCGAGCGTGGCCATCGCCGTGCTGTGGCGCCTCGTGTTCGGCGGAGAGGGCCTGGTCAACGCGTTCCTCGGCCTGTTCGGCATCCAGGGACCCGCGTGGGTGGCCGAGCCGGACACCGCGCTGGGCACCCTGATCGTGCTGCACGTGTGGACCTTCGGAGCGCCGATGGTCATCTTCCTCGCCGGCCTGCGGCAGATCCCGCGGCAGTACTACGACGCGGCGTCGACCGACGGCGCGAACAAGTGGCAGCAGCTGCGCAAGATCACGCTGCCCCTGCTGAGCCCGATCATCTTCTTCAACCTGGTGCTCGGGCTGATCGGCAGCTTCCAGTCGTTCACGCAGGCGTTCATCGTCTCCAACGGCAGCGGCGGACCGGCCGACTCGACGCTCTTCTTCTCGCTGTACCTCTACCAGGAAGGCTTCGCCGGCTTCCGCATGGGGTACGCCTCGGCCCTGGCCTGGCTGCTGCTCATCATCATCGGCGCGTTCACGGCCCTGAACTTCTGGGCCTCGAAGTACTGGGTGTTCTATGACGACTGAAACTCTTCTGACCACCGAACCGACCACGGAGCCGGGCAAGCGCCCCCTCGTCGTCAAGCAGCGCCGACGCCGCCCGCGGATCCTGGCCCACGTGGGCCTGATCATCGTCGCGGTCGTGATGCTGTACCCGCTGCTGTGGATGGTGACCAGCTCGCTGCGGCCGAACGACGACATCTTCACCAGCCCCGGGCTGCTGATCGACACGTTCGACCTGAGCCACTACCCCGACGGCTGGAACGCCCTGAGCAAGCCGTTCGGCAGCTACCTGCTCAACTCGGCCCTGGTCGTGCTGGGTTCCGTGGTGGGCAACCTGGTGTCCTGCTCGATGGCGGCCTACGCGTTCGCCCGGCTGCAGTTCCGCGCCAAGACCGTCGCGTTCGCCGCGATGCTCCTGACGATCATGCTGCCGGTGCACGTGCTGATCATCCCGCAGTACGTGATGTTCGCCCAGCTCGGCTGGATCAACACCTACCTGCCGCTGATCGTGCCCAAGCTGCTGGCCACCGACGCGTTCTTCGTGTTCCTCATGGTGCAGTTCGTGCGCGGCATCCCGCGCGAGCTCGACGAGGCCGCGCGGATCGACGGCGCCGGGCACGCCCGGATCTTCCTCCAGGTGATCCTGCCGCTCATGGTGCCCGCCCTGGCGACCACGACGATCTTCACGTTCATCTGGACCTGGAACGACTTCTTCTCCCAGCTCATCTTCGTGACCGACCCCGACCTCTACACGGTCCCGGTGGCGCTGCGGCAGTTCATCGACGCCCAGTCGCAGTCCGACTTCGGGGCCCTGTTCGCGATGAGCGTCGTCTCGCTGATCCCGGTGTTCCTCGTGTTCCTGTTCGGGCAGCGCTTCCTGCTGCGCGGCATCGCGACGACGGGTGGCAAGTGATGAGCCGACGACGACTGACGACCGGAGGACGAACCACGATGGAACGACGCGTGCGACGGGGCGTGCTGGCCGGCTCGGCCCTCGCCCTGAGCGTCGGGGTGGCCGGGTGCGGCATCGCGCCCGATCCCGCCGACGCGGAGCTCAGCGAGGGCGAGGTGACCCTGACGATGACCTGGTGGGGCGCGGACGCCCGCCACCAGTCGACCCTCGACGCGATCGAGCTGTTCGAGGAGAAGTACCCCCGGATCCACGTCGAGCCGACGTACGCGGACTGGGGCGGCTACTGGGACCGCCTGGCGACCACGGCGGCGGCCGGCGACATGCCGGACGTCGTCCAGTTCGACCAGCTCTACCTCTCCTCGTACGCGGGGCGCGGGGCGCTGCTGGACCTCGACGCGGTGCCGGAGTTCCTCGATGCGAGCTCGCTGCCCGACAACGTGCTGGCCTCCGGTGAGGTCGACGGCAGCCTGTACGCCGTGCCGATCGGGGTTGCGGGGAACGGCGTCGTGCTGAACACCAGCCTCTTCGAGAAGTACGACGTGCCGGTGCCGGACACCGACACGTGGACCTGGGAGGAGTTCGACGCTGCCGCGCAGGCGATCACCGAGGCGTCCGGTGGCAAGGTACGCGGCCTGTCCCCGTTCGGGGCTGACTCGTTCAGCCTGGAGGTGTTCGCCCGTCAGCAGGGCGACCAGATCTTCGACGACGAGGGTGACGTGGCGATCGAGCCCGCCACGGTCGCCGCGTACTGGCAGCGTGAGCTCGACTGGATCGAGTCCGGTGCGGCGCCGGACGCGGCCGCCCTGAGCGAGAAGGCGGGCGTACCCCTGGACCAGGGCGACACGGTCGTGGGCAACACCGCCATGGCCTTCATCGCCGCCGGCCAGTTCACCGCGATCGCCGCGGCGGCGCCCGACTTCGAGTACGAGGTGGCGGACTGGCCCGCCGACCCGGACACGCCGGAGGGCTTCCAGTACCCCAAGCCGTCGATGTACTGGGCGGCGTCGTCCCAGTCCGAGCATCCGGCCGAGGCAGCTCTGCTGATCGACTTCCTCGTCAACGACCCCCAGGTCGCCCACGCCTTCGGGACCGACCGTGGGATCCCCGCCAACGAGGCGTTCCAGGAGGCGCTCGAGCCCACGCTCGACGAGCAGGCGAAGAAGCTGCTCGACTTCACCAAGCTGGTGGGCGAGCGGTCCGGCGACGCCCCGCCCATCACGCCGAACGGCGCGAGCGAGATCGAGACCATGCTGTCCCGGTACAACCAGCAGGTCCAGTTCGGGAAGCTCTCCCCGCAGGATGCGGCCGCAGGCTTCATCGAGGAGCTGCAGTCCGCGGTCGATGCCGCGGGCTGACCCGCCGGGCCGTGCTCGCCCGGACCCGGCCGCCCGATGAGGCGGGCGGGTCCGGGCGGGGTGGTGCAACGTTGACTCACCTGCCGAGGATCACTAGCGTGAAGCCGAGATCAGAGTCGATCAGAGAGGTGCCACCCATGGTTGTCCGACGCTTGTTCGCCGTCCTCGCCCTCGCCACGCTCGCCCTGTCCACCGCCGTCGTCCCGGCGTCGGCCGGTCCCGCCGGGGCCGAGCCGCCACCGGGCGGGGCGGAGAACGGGACCCGGCTCATGGAGGGCACCTCGCTGTACCCGCGCGCGATCCGGCTGGAGCACTCGGGCGAGGCGAACGGCACGATCGTGGTCAGCACGGTCACGTTCGACGGCGACACCGGGCACGGCGCGATCTTCCACAGCACGGACGCCGGCCGCGGCTTCGAGCGGGTCGGCACGGTCTCGGACCCGGGGGCGGCGCAGGGGCTGTGCTGCTCGACGCTGTTCGAGCTGCCGCGCCAGGTCGGCGACCTGCCGGAGGGCACCCTGCTCTGGTCGGCGTCGGTGGGCCAGCAGGAGGACGAGGCCACGCGCCGCATGACGCTGCCGGTCTGGGCCAGCACGGACCAGGGCCGCACGTGGGAGCACGTGTCGACGGCGGCGACGGCGTCGGGCGGCAAGGGGCTGTGGGAGCCGGAGTTCGCCGTCTCCCCCGACGGCGAGCTGGTGCTGTACGTCTCGGACGAGAACCAGCAGCCGGCGCACAGCCAGGTGATCGTCCAGGCCACGTCGCCCGACGGCGTCACCTGGTCGCCGCTCCAGGACGTCATCGCGCTGGCCGACTCCGGGCTGCGCCCGGGGATGCCGGTGGTGCGGCAGCTGCCGGACGGCGACTACCTGATGAGCTACGAGGTGTGCGGCCCGGTGCAGGACTGCCGGCACTACACGCGCCGCTCGGCCGACGGGATCGCCTGGCAGCCGGTCACCGAGATCGGCAACCCGGTCGCGACGGCGGACGGCACGCACTTCCGGCACACCCCGAACATCAACTGGTACGACGACGGCACGCCGGACGGCCGGCTGCTCGGCGTCGGGCAGATGCTCTACGGGGCCGACGGGAGCGTCCTGCCCGGCAGCGGGTCGACGATCATGACCAACGAGGGCGTGCCGGAGGCCGCCTGGGCCACGGCGGAGGCGCCGGTGAGCATCCTCGACCCGTGGAACAACTACTGCCCCAACTACAGCCCCACGCTGCTGGCCCTGCCCGAGCGAGACGAGCTGCTGGAGCTGTCCACGGGGTACGAGTCCGAGGGCGGCAGCTGCACCACGTACTTCGCGGTCGCGGGCCTGCCGGACTGAGCCACACGCGTGGTGGCCGCCGTGAGCCCTAC
>NZ_JBHVEG010000243.1:0-7625 GCF_042802395.1 Promicromonospora sp. NPDC057488 | reverse complement strand
ACGAGGTCAACCCCTTTCGGGGCTTGTTTGGTGGGCTGGTTTTTTTTTAAACGACACACAAACGTCGGCATTTTGCATTGAGGTCGGCACAGGCCTGTGCCGACCTCGATGCAAAGTGCCGACTAGCTGAGCGAGCTGCCGACGCCGCCGGCCCCGAGCTCCACGGCCAGCTCCATGCAGCGCAGGCGGGCCGGGGAGAAGTCGTAGGGCATCTTCCCGGCTGCTTCGAGCACGCTCATCGACGACTGCCCGCTGTCCGTGACCTCGCCGGCGTCCCAGGAATCGAGGAGCGCGTCGTCGCCCTCGTCCAGGCCGGCATCCTCCATGGCGGCCTCCAGCCTCTGTTCGAAGGCATGCCGTTCGGCGGCCACCTGGGCCACCCGGGGGTCGTCGACAGCGACCGTGTCGTCGAGCGCCTCCTCGGCGGCGTCGACCCGGTCGGACTCCGCCCGCAGGTCCGGACTGCCGGCCAGGACGATGAACCGGGTGGCCTGGATCGCCGCGCCGAGGGGGCCGAAGATCCGCTCGGTGACCAGCAGGGTGTCCAGGTCCGCCTGGCGCAGGGAGCCCTCCGGCACGTTCGCGAGGCGTTCCGTGACGACGTCGGAGAGCAGGCCCGCCCGGCTGCCCCGGGTGCGCATCCGCTGCACCGCGGCCCGCTGTCGGCGCAGCTCTGCCTCCTGCGCGACCAGCGTCTCGTCCAGCCGTTCCAGGACGGCCGCGATGCCGTCGTCGTCGGGAGCGGCAGGAGTCGAGCCGAAGGCGTCCCGGATGTCGTCGAGCGCGATCCCGGCGTCCGCCATCCGGCGGATCCACAGCAGCCGGATCATGTCCTCGTAGCCGTAGCGGCGCCGGTCGTCGCCGCCCCGCTCCGGCTCGGGGAGCACGCCGATCTCGTGGTAGTGCCGGATCGCGCGTGGCGTCGTGCCGGCGAAGGCGGCGGCGTCGCCGATCTTGACCTGGCGCGGCGGGACGAAGGACGGGTGCATGGGTGGAGCCTTCCTCGGCGGGGCGGGACGTGGCTCTACCGGACCACATTCCGCTACGAGAGGTGCAACTCCGGTCACCCCAGGGCCGGCGTGGGCGCGAACTCGCGCAGCTCCTCGCGGCCGCCGCGGACGACGAGGCACGTGGACTCCGGCACCTCGCGCCAGGCTCCGCGCAGGTCCCCGAGGGGCTCGGACACCACGAGCCGGGCGTCGTCGGAGATCCCGTGCAGCACGGGGTTGTCGGGGTACTGGTGGCGGAGCGTCGAGACGTCGGTGCTGTGGAACAGCGACCGGGACTCGCCCATGCTGGAGTAGCGGAACGCCCACGTGGTCTCCCCGTCGGTGGTGGCCACCGTCATCTGGATCGGGTGGTCGACGCCGTGTCGTCGCCCCGTCTCCTCGATGAGGCCGACCGCTCGGGCCACCGCTCCGGGTGGGTCCTCCTTGAGCCCGAACGTCAGGGCCAGGAAGAAGAAGACCTCGGAGTCCGTCGATCCCTCGATCCCGGGGTAGAGGTCGGGAGCGACGGCCAGCGTCAGGTCGCGCTTCACGACCGGGAAGTCGGCGACGGACCCGTTGTGCATCCAGAGCCAGCGGCCGTGCCGGAACGGATGGCAGTTGGCCTGCTGCACGTCCGTGCCGGTCGAGGCGCGGATGTGCGCGAAGACCCGCCCGGCGGCCGCGTGCGCAGAGATCTCGCGCAGGTTGCGGTCGTTCCAGGCCGGCTCGGTGGAGTGGTAGACGCCGGGTTCCTCCAGGGCGCCGTACCAGCCGACACCGAAGCCGTCACCGTTGATGGTCTCCGCGCCCAGCCGGGAGTGCCTGCTCTGCACCACCAGAGAGTTCTCCGGCTTGTAGAGCAGATCCTCCAGGAGCACGGGCGATCCTGAGTACGCGAGCCAACGACACATCTCGACCTCACTCTCGGGGCCAGCATGCGCCGGGGGCGGGCCCCGCGCGTCGTCCGAATCGGGTGAGGCCGAGCGGTCGGCGGGCCGCCGTCACGATGTGTGTCCCTCCGTGACGGCGACCCGGACCGGTCAGCCGACGCTCACCGGCTCCGCGACGCGGTCGGCGTCCGACGCCGCGGCGGGCGCCGCGTGCGAGAGCGAGAGCCCCTGTCCGCGCCGGCGGAACAGCAGCGCGGACAGCACCGCGCCGACGGCGAAGAACCCGGCGCCCCACCAGTACGCGGTCGAGTAGCTGGCGATGGCGGCCTGGCCGGCGACCGCCTCGGTGACCGGCGCGTGGGCCGCGAGGTAGTCGGCCGCCGCGGTGGCGGCCAGCGTGTTGAGCAGCGCGGTGCCGATGGACCCGCCCACCTGCTGGCTCGTGTTCACCATCGCCGAGGCGACACCGGCGAACTCCCGGTCCACGCCCAGCGTGGCGGTCTGCATCGACGCGGGCATGATCGTGCCCATCGCGAACCCGATGATCATCAGGCCGGGCATGACGTTGGTGACGTACGTGCTCGAGGCGTCCAGGAACGTGAGGTCGATCATGCCGATCGCGCCGAGCGTCATGCCGATCGGCACCAGGAGCTTGGGCCCGAACCGCGGCACGAGCAGGTTGGTGCCGAGCTGGGCGGCGAGGATCAGCATGGCGATCATGGGCAGGAACGCCAGGCCCGTGCGGATCGGCGTGTAGCCGAGCGTGAGCTGCAGGTAGTACGTGACGAACAGGAAGATGCCGAACATGCCCGCACCGGCGATCAGCACCGAGAGGTACGCGGCGCCCCGGTTCCGGTCGAGCACGATCTTCAGCGGCAGCAGCGGGTGCGCGGCACGCGTCTGCCAGAAGGCGAAGGCCACGAGCAGCACGCCGGCCGCGGTGAGCAGGCCCCAGGTCAGGGGCGCGTCCCAGCCGCCGGTCTCGGCGTTGGAGAAGCCGTAGACGAGCCCGAAGAGGGCGCCGGAGACCAGCAGCGTGCCCGGCACGTCCAGCTTCGGCCGCGGGCCGCTGCGAGCGACGCGCGGGATGAACATCGACGCGCCCACCAGGGCGACCGCGGCGATGAGCACGTTGATGTAGAGGTTCCAGCGCCAGTCGAGCGACTCGGTCAGCACGCCGCCCAGCAGCAGTCCGACGGCGCCGCCGGCCCCGGCGATGGCGCCGAAGACGCCGAACGCGCGGGCGCGTTCCCGGGGGACGGTGAAGGTGGTGGTCAGCACGGCGAGGGCCGTGGGGGCCAGCAGCGCGCCGAACGCGCCCTGGAGTGCACGGGCGGCCACGAGCAGCTCGAACGAGCCAGCAGCGCCGCCCAGGGCCGAGGCGAGGGCGAACCCGATGAGCCCGACGACGAAGGTGCGCTTGCGGCCGATGAGGTCGGAGAGACGCCCGCCGAGCAGGAGCAGGCTCGCGAACGTGAGGGAGTAGGCCGTGATGACCCACTGGCGCTGACCGTCCGAGAAGCCGAGGTCGGCCTGGGCGGAGGGGAGGGCGATGTTCACGACGGTCGCGTCGAGCACGACCATCAGCTGGGCGAGCCCGACCACGACGAGCGTGATCCAGCGACGACTGTCCGTCGCGGGGGTTGAAGTCTGGGACATGTCTCGCAGCATATACGGAACTAACGAGTTCCGGATACCGTTGGTTCAGTATTAACCCGAAGGTAAGGTCGGACAGTGCAGCGAGGAGGGCGACAGCGATGACGGATGTCCAGCAGACCGAGGCGAAGCCCCGGCTCGGACGCAAGAGGGACCACACCCGCGACCCCGAGATCCTGGACGCCGCGCTCGACGTGCTGTCCGAGTCCGGCTACGACGGCATGACCATCGACATGGTGGCCACCCGCGCCAAGGCCGGGAAGGCGACCGTCTACCGCCGGTGGTCGTCCAAGGCCGAGCTCGTGCTCGACGCAGTCGCGTGCATGAAGCAGGGCGAGATCGACCTCGACGACCTGCCGGACACCGGGACCCTGCGCGGCGACCTCGTCGCGATGATCCGGACGCCGACCATCCGGGACGGTGAGCGCAAGCTCAAGGTGATGGCCGGGATCGTGTCGATGATCGCGCGCAGTCCCGAGCTGGCCGCCGCCGCGCAGGAGGCGCTCGTCGAGCCGCGTGCCAGGGCCAACCGCATCTTCTTCGGCCGCGCCATCGAGCGCGGCGAGGTACCGGCCGACATCGACGTCGAGAAGCTCTGCATCATCGGCCCCGCGCTCGTCGCCTACAGCGTGCTCATGCTGGGCCGGCCCGTCGACCGGGACTTCCTGATCTCGAACATCGACCAGGTCATCCTCCCGGCTGCCGGCGTCCGGGCCGAGCCATGACCGGCCTGCCCCGCGTCGTCGCGACCGACCTCGACGGCACCCTCCTGCGCAGCGACGGCAAGGTCTCCGACCGCACCCGCCAGGTCCTCGCCGACCTGGACGCCGCGGGCGTCGAGGTCGTCTTCGTCACCGCCCGGCCCCCGCGCTGGCTCGACCACCTCGCCGACACCGTGGGCGGCCACGGCCGCGTCATCTGCATCGGCGGGGCGTGCGTGCTGGACGTCGCCTCCGGCGAGACCCTGGAGACCTGCGGGTTCGACGACGACGCCGTGCGCGCCGTCGTGACCGGCATCCGCACCGCGCTGCCCCACGCCGCCCTCGCCTTCGAGCGGCCCGACGGCGTCACGTTCGACCCGGCCTATCCCCGGCGGGAGCCCGCGCTGGACCCCGGCCTGTGGTCGGTGCCGGTCGAGCACACCCTCGGCCTCGACGGCGCTCGCGGCCCGGTGTCCAAGATCCTCGCGCTCGACCCCGCCCACGTGCCGCCGCCGGGCGTCTTCGTCGACCCGCCGGAGCACATGCGGCTGGCGCAGGAGGAGTTCTTCACGGCCGTGCGCGCCGCGGTGGGGGAGTACGCGCACCTGGCGTACTCCGGCGCCGTCGGCCTGGCCGAGCTCATGCCGCCCGGCGTCGACAAGGCCGCCGCGCTGGCCCGCTGGTGCACGCGCCTCGGCGTCGACGCCGCCGACGTCTGGGCGTTCGGCGACATGCCCAACGACCTGCCCATGCTCACCTGGGCGGGCCGCGGCATCGCGGTGGCCAACGCGCACGCGGACGTGCTGGCGTGCGCGGACGCCGTCGTCGGGCACCACGACGCCGACGGCGTCGCCGAGGAGCTCGCGACCCTGCTCGCCCGCGCCTAGGCCGGCTCGTCCAGCAGCGGGCTCAGGTGGCGCGTGCCCAGGGCGCGCGTCGCCTGCCTCGCGCCCGCCGTCAGGCACTCCGCGGTGCCCGCGCCGCCCAGGTGCGCCGTGAAGAACCCGGCGAAGAACGCGTCCCCGGCGCCGTTGGTGTCCACCACCTCGGTGGGCTCCGCCGGCGTCTCGAACCAGCCGTCCGCCGTGCGCGCTACGGCGCCCCGCGCGCCAAGCGTGCACACCACCGTGCTCGCGCCCCGCTCCAGCAGCGCCGTCATGAGCGCGCGGTGGTCGTCCGTGCCGTCGTCGTTGAGGAACACGAACGAGCACGCGTCGGCGAACGGCCGGTGGAACTCGGAAACGCCGTCGTAGTCGTGCAGGTCCGTCCA
The DNA here is from genome assembly GCF_042802395.1 of Promicromonospora sp. NPDC057488. Lineage (NCBI taxonomy): Bacteria > Bacillati > Actinomycetota > Actinomycetes > Micrococcales > Promicromonosporaceae > Promicromonospora > Promicromonospora sp. NPDC057488. The sequence continues at coordinate 2,119 of NZ_JBHVEG010000243.1, read as the reverse complement.
GAGCGTCGCGCCGCCCGCCACGGCCGCCGGCAGCAGCGCCTGCCCGACGGCGCTCAGGTCCAGCACCACGTGCTCCGCCGCCGTCACGCGCGCGACCGCCGCGGGGTCCGGCTCCGGCGACGCCCCGGGCACCGCGAGGTAGATCGAGAGGCGCTCGCCGGCGTCGGTCATCAGGTTCAGGTGCTGCTCCGACGGCCCCGCCACGCGCCGCGCGAGCACCTCGGTGCCGCGCGCGTGCCCCAGCGCGGCCAGGATCAGGTCCGCCTCCGGATCCGTCCCGACGTCGGCCACGAGCGTGCCCGCCACGCCGAGGTCGGCCAGGTTCAGGACCTTGCCGGCGCTCGTCCCGCCCAGCGTGCGCACCGACCCGCGCGCGAACAGGGTGTGCGGGCGCGGGTCGGGCAGGTGGTCGAGCCGGACCATCGTGTTCCAGGTCGCGGGCCCGGCCACGACGGTGCGAGGAGAACTCATGCGCACACCCTGCCATCAGCGGAAGGACGCATGTCAGCTGAGCAGCAGCACGTGTGCGCCGGCGACCGTGGCCGGGTCGCCCATCATGTCGACGGCCGCGATGTGCCCGTCGTGCACGACCACCGCGAACAGGCCCAGCGGCGTGCCGTCGGGCGCGTACGCGAACCCGATGGAGCCGTCGATGAGCGCGGGCACCGCCCCGCCCGCCCGGCCGCGGAACGCCTGGGCCACGGCCGCCGCCCCGCGCACCTCGCGGGCCAGCAGGGGAGCGCCCCGGTCCGCGGCCTCGGCCGCCGCCGCGAGGGCGGCCTGGTCGGCCCGCAGCACCACGTCCGGCGCGAGCACCGCCAGCAGTCCCGCGAGGTCGCCGGTGCGGGAGGCCAGGAGGAAGGCCTCCACCACCTGCCGGTCCGTCCGGCCCGCGGCGCCTGCCCGCGGCCCGGCGTCGTCCCCCGTGTTCGCTCTGCCGGCGCTCTGTGCGCCGGGCCCCGACTGCACCCGGCGTCGTCCGCGGCTCGCGAGCTGCCGGGCGGCCACGACCGAACGGCCGAGCACGGGCGCGATCTGCTCGTAGGGCACGGCGAACAGGTCGTGCAGCACGAACGCCAGGCGCTCGGCCGGGTCGAGGCTCTCCAGGACCACCTGCATGGCCACCCCGACGACGTCGGCCAGCTCGGCCTCCCGCACCGGGTCGGGGGAGGCGTCGTCCAGGATCTCCGGCGCGACGTCGTCGGGGGCACCGGACGGCAGGGGGTCCTCGCGGCGCGTGTTCCGGGAGCGGAGCATGTCGAGGCAGATCCGGCCGGTCACCGTGGTCAGCCAGCCGGCGAGGTTGTCGATGCCCTCGTCCCCGGTCCGGCTCAGGCGCAGCCAGGCCTCCTGCAGCGCGTCGTCGGCGTCGTCGGGGTTGCCGAGCATCCGGTAGGCCACTGCCCGCAGGCGGGGCCGGTGCTGCTCGAAGGTGCGGGCGAGCTCGTCGGGGGTCATCTGTCACATCCTCGTGTTCGGGGTCGTCAACGGTGTGACGGCGCGCAGGGCGCCGGTGTGACAGGCCGGGAACCCCGGCCCGACGAGAGGATCGCGATGACGACCGACACCACCGCTCAGGACCTGGTCGAGCAGCTCGGCCTGCAGCCCTCCGGCACGCCCCACCTGCGGACCGTGACGCCTCGCGCGAAGAACCCGGCGCTCGTCGTGCCGGGCGGTGCGAAGGCGCTCGCCGAGCTGGGCAAGCTCGCCCACGGGCAGGGTGTCCCCGCGACCACGCTCGAGGTGGTGCACCTGCGCGTCAGCCAGCTCAACGGCTGCGGATGGTGCATCGAGTACGGGATGCGGCAGGCCCGCAAGGCCGGGGAGTCGGAGGACCGCCTCGCGTCCGTCGCCGCCTGGCGCGAGTCGCCCTACCTCAGCGAGGCCGAGTGCGCGGCGCTCGAGCTCGCCGAGGCGATGACCCGGCTCGCCGACGCCCCCGACGGGGTGCCGGACGCCGTCTGGGACCGTGCCGCCGAGCACTGGGACGAGCAGGCGCTCGCGGCGCTCGTGCTGCACATCGGCGTCACCAACCTGTTCAACCGCCTCAACGTCACGGTCCGCCAGGTCCCGGGCACCTGGTAACCCACCCGCTGGCCCCCGCTGGTCGAGCTTGTCG